>DATGGW010000001.1:0-7267 GCA_035308345.1 Ktedonobacteraceae bacterium
AAACGCATTTCAGGAGGGTATTTATATGGTTCAGGACAAACAGCTTGAAACGGTACAGGAGAAAGCGCTGCAGCATTCTAAACTTCCGCCACTGCCCCAATGGCCTACCTCTAAGCGTGGCCCGATGGTTACGGAGCCACCCCCAGGCACAAGGCGCGTGTTCCTGCGCTCTGAACAGGTAGTCGAGATTGATTACGACCAGGAACACGGCAGGTCTCAGCACGATTCTTAGGCGTGAGATACGCCGTGCCCGGCTGGAGAGGCTGTGAGGCGCGGATATATTTTGAAGCACTGTGTATATTGTGTTAAGAGTGCTGTAACAGGCACTACTATCCGTTTGCGCTTTTGCATGGAGGCGGTTCAGGTTGCCTCTTAAGCTGCGCGATGGAAGAAAAAAAGCTTGCGGGTGTTGCAATCGTGGTCGGTTGCAAGTTGTCTAGCAAAGGAAAGGTAATATTGCAAATACACCAACAAGCCTGGAAGAACTATCGTCTGCTACTTCGATGGTGGAAGGCGAAGAACTTCCAGCGAAATATACCAGTGAGGGTGATGCAGCGGTGCTGCATTGTTGTCATGCTGATCCTGCTCGTGCTGGGAATATGCGCGGGTTTCAATAGTGAGAAGGCAGAGGCGCGAACCTTCTGCCCACGTGGCGTTATATCACATGTAGTGGTACATGGCGATACGTTGAGCAAGATTTCAGCTCGCTATGGAGTCAGTTTGAGACTCCTGGCCTCTGAGAACCATATCGTCAACGCCAATCTAATCTACAGCGGGCAGGTTATCTGTATTGTAGGAGTGAATGGATACGTCCGCCAGGTCAACAAGCAGCATAGCCCTGGGGGAGTGCGCAACTTCTTCCCCTTTGGGGCCTGCACCTGGTGGGCCGATCAGCGTTTTTTCCAGTTACATGGAGTTTTTGTCCCCTGGAAAACTGGGGCGAGCGCCTGGCAGTGGGTGGAGCGCGCCTATCAATTTGGTTGGCGCGTCTCGTCCAATCCCTCGCCTGGAGCGATTGTTGTACTCCAGCCCTGGATCGAAGGCGCCTATGGGATGGGCCATGTAGCGGTCGTGGAGCGGATACTTAAAAATGGTCATGTTATTGCTAGCAACATGAGCTGGGGACGCAATCCCTGGCGGGTTACCTATGTTCAATTCGCTCCGGGGCCAGGGGTGAGATTTATCAGCCAGTGATGGCTGATATGTACCCGTAACGGTAGCGAAAATCATGTTCTGATGAAGAACATGAGGAACATTTGTGACACGTCACTCGCAAGCGTAGAGGGCGATTCTCGTTAGGGAATCGTCCTCTTTATTGTTTTGTCGCAAATTTACTAGATACCTCTATCGTCATGTCTGTATCATTTTTGCTCATTTTGTAACTAGCCAATTATTACTATATTTCCATATATTTGCAAGCGTTTTTGTATCTATGCGAAATATGTGTTATATATCCAACGTTGCCAATATTTCCTATGCCCGCTTGCCTGCTTGAATTGCCGCTTGCTGTTCGGGGATAGAGAGGGCAACAACTTGCGGGTGCTGCAAGTTGAACACTAGAGGAAGGTACTTTGCGAACACACCAACGAATCTGGAAAGTTTTTCAATCACGTAGGACGTCAAGTTTTGTAGCAAGTTTTGGCACTGTCGCGCTGCTGGGGACACTTTTTGTGGGGCATGGACAGATGGGAGGGCAGGGTCAGGGCGCGTCGGTGAGGAGGGTACATGTACAACCACCGATTGGCTGCGCAATCTGCGCCACAATTTTGGTAACTAATGATACAGACATTCACTTGCGGGCAGCGCCGAAAGGGAAGCCACCGCACATTGCGGCCAGTAAACCAGCTGCCCGTGCGGCTGTAGTAAAGAGTCTTCCACAGATCCACACTATGCCAACTACGCATCCACCGACCCCTACGGGCACTACAGGCACATCGGCGGCGCCGGGTGTCAATGTATTTCCCTATGGCTCCTGCACCTGGTGGGCCGATCAGCGTTACTACCAGCTTCACGGAACATTTGTGCCGTGGCACACGCAGGCCAACGCCTGGGAGTGGACAGATCGCGCCTATCAATTTGGCTGGCATGTCTCCGGCGCTCCGGTGATAGGAGCCATCATTGACCTGCAGCCAGGAGTGCAAGGCGCGTCCGGGCTGGGGCATGTTGGCGTAGTCGAGAAGATTTTAAGTAATGGCCACGTGATCGCGAGCAATATGAGTTGGGGCGCGTATCCCTGGCAAGTCACGGATGTAGAGTTCGCTCCTGGTCCAGGAGTGACGTTTATCTGGCAGTGAACCTGCGCCTTTCGCTTGCTCACCGGGGGGAGAGCGAGTGGGAGGTTACTATCCGTGATGTGAACGAATAAAGCACCCGTGATCTATAATAAGGCCAGCCATCGGTTGAAGATGGCTGGCTTTATTTGCATCAAAGGACTGAGCTGTAGCGTCGGTGGTGGGACTCGAACCCACGGCCTAAGCTTTAGGAGAGCTTCGCTCTATCCGCTGAGCTACACCGACATGCTGTTGACATTGTACTACATCAAGTCAACGCGCTCGCGCTGTTGCGGGCCGGGCGTCCGGCCCGCTTGATAGGCGGTTACTCCTGCTGCGGAGTACATGGATTGGGACGAACGCCACTGCTCCAATCAAAAAAGCTCCAGGGGAGGTTCACCGAGCCGTACTCGTCATCGCGCCCAAAATCGTTGGTTGTCTGCCCGCGAATGACATTGCCAAATGTCAGCACGCAGGTAGCTCCACTGCCTGACTGCGCGTAGAAAGGATAGAAGGCTGCGCCGTGAGGTGGCACTGCGCACCCGGAAGGCGTCGCAGGACTGCAGCTACTCTCCGAGGCAAGCACTTCCGTGTCAAGCTGTAAAGTCGAGTATACATGGGTATAATCGGACACGCCATCGGGCGAACTGACCGGGCCGATGCCGTTGCCGAGGATTGAACGTAGTTGCAGTGATGTGGGATGGTGGGTCGTTCCATTGGGCCAGTCGGGAATGTAGGAACCGCCATCGAAATCGAGGTCGCCGCCCGTTGCGAGGTCGAGACAGCCGGGAAGCGTTGGACCATTGAAGCACGGCGCGTCATCGGCATCATGATCACCGTGAGCGCCACTCGTCCAGTGACCAATCTCGACATCAAAGCTCACGTTGGCCTGATCCAGGCCCCAGTTTAAGTCGTTGCCGAACTTCATTGTTGAGTACTCTGGATGGAAGCTATAATTGGTGGTCGCGCAGGTCTTGACATTTGTGTTCTGGAAACCATTGGCGGCGCTTGAAACCATGTAGCCCGACTGTCCAGTTGTGACATCAGTCACCAGGTTGAGCATGCCCTGGGAAGTATCCTTAATCGTCACCTTAATGGTATCGCCCTGGTTCATCAGCAGCGTCTGGGAGTTCGGAGTAAAGCTTGCAATAGTCTGTGATCCGGGTCCTGGTGGGCCGGTTGGTACGCCATCCTTCTGGATGAAAGCGAAATTGACCGGCTCGGTGCAGTTCGGATTGCACGTCGCGAAGTTGGCTGTACACTCCAGGCTGTCGATGTTGAGCGCTGCGCACCAATGCGTTTTATCGCAACTTATCCTGCTGCTGAAAGGATAAAATCCCGGCGGGTAGAACTGCAATTCCAGAAAGGCCGATCCAGACGTGTTGGGATCGCCCTGGAAACGCGGCTGATGATTCTTATCGCTGTCGGGAATGCAGGGTGTTTGTGGGATAGATCTGGAATCACAGACTGCCAGGCCAAACCAGAATGCAGGGTAGTTCTCAAAAGTCTGGGTTGCAGGTAATGGGCGTTCTGTGGGTAAGGTGACCTGCCACTTCATGTTGTTGGCGGAACCGGGTGAGTTCGAGAAGAAGTTAATGGTAGGTTCGTCATGACCAACATAGTGGCCGTTGTCATAGCCGCGTCCCTCGTCGTAGCCAGCAAAGTCGGCGCAGAGCATATCGGGCTTGACAGGCTTCTGAATTTTACTAAATCCATTACAATCCAATCCACCCTGCGCCGCAAAATTCGGCGTCACGTTCGCGGCCTGAGCGGCATGATAAAAGGTCGCGTTTACCGCCAGTGGAATAGCGATCGCAGCCACCATGAGCAAGGCAGCAAGCGTCAACATGAGCTTTGATTTGAGGAGTGATCTCATTAATTTTAACTCCTAAAAACGAACAATACAAATCAGGCGTCGTCGAAAAAAAGCCTTGTTGGATAAAATGCGGGACAGGCACGGGCATAGAGCGACTATTGACCATATGATGTGCCAAAGGGGAGTTCTACATAGTTAAGAAGAGGTTAAGATCGAATGGAGAAAGCGGCAGGTGAGGTTATGAAATATTTACCCTGCCCTTACGGATGTTCGCCGGAGCTGGTGCGTATAAGAGGCAATTTATCGCGCCCCATACGCACCAATCCACCAGGGGTTAATTGATAACTCGCCTGCGGAACGTCCGCATGCCGAGGATCAGAAAGACGACAAAGGTCAGGCTCAATCCCAGGATAACCCAGCCCATGTTGAGCGTAGGAAGCGTGTAGCCGCTTCGCAAGGTGGGCACCATCGAGGCGCGCAGACCTTCCGAGGCGTAAGTGATGGGATTGAAGAGGGTGATGATCTGGAACCATTTGATGCCGCCGAGCGTACCCCAGGGGTAATAAGTGCAGCCAGTGAAGATTAGCGGGGTGAAGATCAGCGCAAACATCAGGCCGATTTGTTCTGGCTTGATGATAGTGCCGATAAATAGCCCCAGGCTGGCTCCCGCGAAAGCAGTCAGCACCATAATACCGATAAGGGTGCCAATGGCATCGGAGCGCACGTGGTAATCGCTGCCCAAAATCCACCAGGCCAGTGGGAAGATAACTGCTCCGGCAATCAAGCCGCGTATGGCCGCGAAGATGACCTTTTCAATAGCGACCAGGTTAACGGGTAGTGGCGCGAGCAAGCGGTCATCGATTTCGCGCGCGAATCCGAGATCCAGCACAAGTGGTAGAGTGACGCCCTGAAGCGCCGTCGTCACCACTGTCAGCCCGACGATACCGGGCAGCAGCACTGCGCCAAAACCGTGTTGCGCATAACCAATGCTGGGCAACACTTTACCGAAAATGAAAAGGAAAAACAATGGCTGCAGGAGCACCTGCAACAGGAATGCGATAAATTCGCGTTCGGTCACCAGGATATCGCGGCGCAGGATGGCTATGAATGCCGTGAACGCTGTGCTAAAGCGACTCTGTGAGCGTGTGGTTTCTCTTTGTGTGGGAGTTGCGATAGTAGCCATTAGCGTAGATTCCTTCCGGTCAGGTAAATGAATACATCTTCGAGGCTGGGCCGCGCAATATGCAGATCATGCAACTCGACATTCGCCTCGGACGCGGCCTGTGTGGCCTGCACAGCCAGCGTCCCAGCATCTTCCGCATAGAGCCGGAAGAGCATGATGCCCTGCTGGTTATCCGCCTCGTCAGGCGATGGCACTTCTTCGACTTTGACTGTTCCTGGCAGCGCGCGCAGCGCATCGAGCAGTTGTGTGCTGGTGGATATCTCTCTATGCGCATCGCCGCTGGCGATCAGTTCGGGGACGCGCACCCGCAGCTCCAGGTATGTGCCGCCTGGAATGATTTTTTTCAATTCGGCAGGTGTATCAAGTGTGAGTATTTTGCCATGATCCATGATGGCTATGCGCTCGCAAAGCTGGTCGGCCTCTTCCATGTCATGCGTGGTCAGGAGGGCGGTCACGCCCTGCTGGTTGAGCGAGCGAATGCGATCCCACAAAAACAGGCGCGACTGCGGATCGAGGCTGTTGGTCGGCTCGTCGAGGAAAAGCACGTCGGGCGAGTGCATCAGGGCGCGCGCCAGCATCAGGCGCTGCGCCATACCGCCGGAGTAGCGGCCCACTTTGTCATTGCCACGATCGCCCAATCCAAGTTCTTTGAGCAAGGTATCGGCGCGCGCATTGCGCTCGGCGCGCGGAACTCCATGATAGCTGGCGTGAAAGGTCAGGATTTCGCGCGCGCAGGCTGCGGTCCAGGTTTCTCTGCTGCGGCACAACGGCGATACGCTGCTTCACGCTCATGGGGTCTGCTAACACGTTGATGCCCATAATGTGCGCCTCACCACTGGTTGGATGATTGCCGGTGGTCAGCACGCCGATGGTGGTGGTTTTACCGGCCCCGTTAGGACCCAATAGACCAAAAACCTCGCCGCGCCGTACCGAAAATGAGATGTCATCCACCGCATTTACGCTGGCGCGTGGATAACGCTTCACCAGGTTTTTCACATCGATGGTTATTGCCTGTTCGGGATTGTCTACCATAATTATTCCTCACTTTACATAATACTTATCGCGTGTGCCAGGCTAAATGTCTAATATTTCCACGTCATCCCCTTTGAGATAGCGTGTGATTGCATCGTACAACTCTTCGGGGATATTTTCCTTGAGTTCATCCAGTGTATCATAGACATCCAGGCGAAGCTCGTTATCTTCATAATATGCAGACCAATCGTAGGATGATTGATCTCCATGTGACCAATCCCAGTCCCAATCCCAGTTCCAATTCCCACCTTTTCCTGATTTTTTTGACTGGTGATGAGACCAGGCCGACCAGTTGGGCTGGTTCTTCGTGTAGACCGCGAAGCGGCCTCTGGCGGTCTGATATACGTTCATAGTCAGTAAACGAGCCTCGTTGCCTATATTCAAACGTCTTTTGGCGATCAAACGACCGCGAAATTGCTGCTGCAGGTAAGGACGCCCCTTGCCTACCCTGACCGTAACTTCCTCATATCCGCTCTGTTTGGCTTCCTCGCGCTCAACAAATGTGCGCAGCGCGTGCGCAATAGCGGCTGAGAGATTATCCCCGGCCAGCTTCTGGGCTTTCTCAAAGACCGGTACATCTGCGTCTGCTACATAGATGGTTCTGTTGGGCATAAGTGATACTCCTGCTCCTGGTAGTTGTTGTTCTGGTAACTAGCGCCATTTTTCGACCTGAAAAGAATATAATATATGTATACGTATATGTCAAGGGCCACATTTGCTGGATGACCAGGGCGACCCTTGCGGTCGCCCCGTCCTGTAGGGACAAGGGGCGGGGTGGGGCGGAAGTGGGGGCCTTGTGCTTGTCCTCGTCCTGGTGGATTAGCTCTCAAAGGACTGCCAACGCTATCGTGCTGCTTTCATAAGGGATGATATGGGATAGGTGCTCGTTGGTCAGGTCCAACTCGCTATGCCTCATCCGCGTCGGAGAGGACATACAGCTTCATAACCTCTTCCCACATATCGTCG
>DATGGW010000002.1:0-3994 GCA_035308345.1 Ktedonobacteraceae bacterium
CCGCGCAGACGCGCATGAGCGGTGTGGACCTGGATGGAGCGAGCGGGAATAATGGTTCTCACGTGGTGCTTACCATCCGCAAGGGAGCCGGTGATTCCGTGGCGGCCTATGTCGCGGAACACGGCGGAGCGAAAGATGCAGCACTAGATGATATCGTGAGCGGCATCGCACGTGCCGGTAGCACTCCCCTTGTGGTTGCGGAGACTACCGGCAGCAGTAATGGTAGTGGTGAGAATGCGCGTGTCCTCGGCGTTATAGAACTCAAAGATATTGTCAAAAGCGGCATGCGTGACCGCTTCGATCAGCTGCGACACATGGGTATCCGCACCATCATGATTACTGGAGATAACCCGCTGACCGCCGCAGCTATCGCCAAGGAGGCAGGAGTGGATGACTTTCTGGCGCAGGCAACGCCAGAAACGAAGATGAAGCTGATCAAAGAGCAACAAACCGGCGGACGTATGGTTGCAATGACGGGAGATGGCACCAACGACGCACCGGCTCTGGCGCAAGCCGATGTCGGCGTGGCGATGAATACTGGCACACAGGCAGCAAAAGAGGCTGCCAACATGGTTGATCTCGACTCCAACCCGACGAAGCTGATCGAAGTGGTCGAGGTGGGCAAACAGCTGCTGATTACACGTGGGGCGCTTACCACGTTCAGCATCGCCAACGATGTTGCCAAGTACTTTGCCATCATCCCGGCTGCCTTCTCGATCACCTATCCGCAACTGCAGGCCCTGAACATTATGCACCTGGCGACGCCCAATAGCGCCGTACTGTCCGCGGTGATTTTTAACGCGCTGATCATAGTCGCGTTGATCCCGCTGGCCTTGCGTGGCATCAAGTATCGCCCGATCGGGGCAAGCCTGCTGCTGCGTCGTAACCTCTTGATTTACGGCCTGGGTGGCATCATCGTCCCGTTCATCGGTATTAAAGCCATTGACCTGATCCTACAAGTGTTGCATCTAACCCTGTAAACTGTAGGGGCCGATTGATCGCGCCCACCGCCGATTCATCGGCCACGTGGGTACAATTTCTCGGAATGTTGATCGGAACGCGAGCCGATACATCGGCGGTGGGCGCGATCAATCGGCCCCTACAGATGGTGAATAAGGAAAAGAAATAATGAAAACGATATTCAACCGCTATATTCGGCCCGCGATTGTGTTGACGGTACTGCTGACCATCTTGCTCGGTTTTCTCTATCCCGGAGTGATCACTGGTCTGGCCCAGGTGTTCTTCCACAATCAGGCAAATGGCAGTCTGGTGTATGCCTCGAATGGGCAGGTGATCGGCTCCGAACTGATCGGGCAGTACTGGACGTTGCCACAGTACTTTCATGGGCGGCCCTCCGCGACCGTCTCGGCAACGACGGGCCAGCCTGAACCTTACGCCGCCGACAACTCGTCGGCCTCGAATCTGGGGCCAACAAGTGCTACACTGGTGAAAACGGTGCAACAGCGCGTCGCCGAACTGAAAAAGGAGAATCCCAACGCACCCCCTGGACCAGTACCAGTAGACCTGGTTACGACATCGGGTTCGGGCTTAGACCCTGATATCTCCGTCGCGGGCGCTCTCTATCAGGTACCGCGCGTTGCGGAGATGCGCGGGCTGAGCCAGAGCGTTGTCACGCAACTGGTCATGAATCATGTGACAGGACAATTCCTGGGCATCTTTGGGGAGCAGTATGTCAATGTTCTCGATTTGAACCTTGCGCTAGACGCCCTAAAATAGGCGATCAGGCGTATGGTCTAATCGGAGTACACGTGAGGAGCGTTATGGCACGACAACCACCAGACAAGCATCATTCCGACGAGGAGCGTCCCGATCCGGAGGCGCTCCTTGAGCGGTATCATCTGCATGATCTCGACCTGGAAGATTCGTCCTCGTCGTCCGCAGGCGATCAAACCGGTACGGCGACCGCAAAAGGCGGTTATGCCCACCGGCGCGGTCGGTTGCGCGTCTACCTGGGGGCCGTTGCTGGCTCAGGCAAAACGTATGCCATGCTCAATGAAGGCCATCGCCGCGAGAGCCGGGGTACTGATGTGGTTGTTGGCTATCTTGAGACGCACAAACGCCCCCAGACAGAGGCGCAGCTGGGGGATTTGGAGGTTCTCCCGCGTAAAAAAGTGAGTTATCGCGGCGTCATCCTGGAGGAAATGGATACCGAGGCGGTTATCGCTCGCCATCCGAAAGTTGCGCTGGTGGATGAGCTGGCACACACCAATGCTCCTGGCTCGAAACACGCGAAACGCTATCAGGATGTGGAGGAGTTGCTCGACGCGGGTATTGACGTGGTGACAACGCTGAATATCCAGCACCTGGAAAGCCTCAACGATATGGTGGCGAGTATCACCGGCGTGCGCGTGCGTGAAACGTTGCCCGATCGTATTCTCGATTCGGCGGACGAGGTGGAAATTATTGATATCTCGCCCTATGCCCTGCGCCAGCGCATGAAGCACGGCAATATCTACCCACCCGAACGCATCGAGCCGGCACTGAATAATTTCTTCCGCGAAGGGAATCTGACAGCATTACGGGAACTCGCATTGCGTCGCACTGCTGAGAAGACCGAATCGCAGTTGCAGCAGTACATGACCGATCATCATATCAGTCAACTCTGGCCCGCCAGTGAGCGCGTACTGGTTGGTTTTGATCATCGTTCCCATACACGACAGGTCTTACGCGATGCCTGGCGTTTAGCACATGGGCTGCACGCGGACTTGATCGCCATCTCCATTCAACCAGAAGGCTATCTGGCTTTTACAAGCAAACTGATTGGCATCTTCAAATACGGCCGTGATGCCGGACGACAGCGAGAAGCAGCACGTAAACGTCTGGAAGAACATATCGTGCTTGCCGAAGACCTCGGTGCTGAGGTGATCCGTATGCAGAGTAAAGACATTGCCAGAACACTGGTGGAGGTAGCACGCGAACGCCAGATTACGCAACTTGTGCTGGGTCAGCCTGCCCGTAGCCACTGGGAAGAACTCCTGCGTGGCTCTATCATCAATCGTCTCTTGCGCCTGAGTTCAGATGTTGATATACACCTTGTGCCGCGCAGCCGGGAAAACGACGATGTTTAGGCAAAAATAAAAGGTGTGAGAGGATGTGTCGCCTGGGTTATCACATGCACACCCGGCTCTCGCGAACCTTTTGCGGCCCTCGCTCGTAATAGGGGACAGCACACTAGCGAAGGAGCCAACCAGCGCGTCATATGCAAGAGGGAAGCGACGAACAGTTGATGGCAGCCGTGAAGGCAGGCGATCAGGTGGCATTAGCCACGCTGGTATCGCGCCACCACGCCTCATTGCTCGGCTATCTGTATCGTCTCGTCGGCGGCGATCGCCCGCTGGCCGAAGATCTGCTTCAGGAAACCTTGCTGCATATGCTGCGGCAGCGCACGTACCTGGCTGATCGCCCATTTAAGCCTTGGCTCTACATGATTGCCACCAATCTGGCACGCGACCATTTCAAATCAGCCGCGGTGCGTCGGTGCTGGCGATCAGGTGACTCTTCTGAGGAGGCGTTGCTCCAACTGTATGACAGCGCTGCTGGCCCGGAAGAACGCGCCCTGGCAGCAGAGCAAGGTGGAGAAGTGCGGGTGGCGCTTTCTCAGCTTCGTGAGGAGTATCGCGTCGTATTGTTGCTCCGCTTTTATCAAGGTTTCAGCTTACAAGAAATTGCTGAGACGCTGCAAATTCCGCTGGGTACAGTCAAATCGCGGCTCTCGGTGGGCCTTCACCGCTTGCGTAGCATGCTGACCCCGCTACAGAAAGGAGTGGACTAGATGCTCCATCCCCAATCATCCTGGCCGTTTGAGCGACCGGAGCAGTTGACTGATGCACTGCGTGAGCAAGGAGCCACGCCGGAAGAGAGTGCCGATCTGCTTTCCACCTTGCGCCGCTTGTCTGAATGGCAGGCACCTCAACCGTCACCAGCAGACATCGGGCGTCTGCTCGCCCGACTGACGACAGAACTTCCTGCATTC
>DATGGW010000003.1:0-5991 GCA_035308345.1 Ktedonobacteraceae bacterium
CGACTGTGACGTGCGCCGGGGAGGAAGACAAAATTATCACCATGCGCAAAGTCTACTATTCTTTGCGGAACTTTGGTGAGAGAGAGCACATGGACCCGGAGGAATTTTTGAATTGGATAGAAGCCTATCTGCCCGACGATATCAGCTTCTGGGAAATAGTCAACCATCAGACGAACACGGTGCATTCTCTCTGGCAAGAACTGAGAGCAAGGGAATTGAGGAGATTGTTTGATTTTTGCGCTATCTCTCGCGCTGGGATTATTCCATATGGTGTGGCCACAAAAGACGAAAGAACCCGGGAAAAAAGTGGCATCGCCTTTGCTGCCATCCAACTACTTGCAGTACATGGGTTTACGGGAGATGTCATACTTACACAGCTCTGTGAGGAATTGCCCCAAAAAGCTCTGCGGATAGTCGATACCGGGGGCCAGGATGTGGTGCTCGACTTTTCCCCGGCCGCACAAACGTTAGGTTTAACAGCGTACCAGACACTCCGGTTAAATAGAGGGCATCCCCCCGTGATACAGCATCTTGCCAGCTTCCCCGGGTACTGGGTGGATAATACGTTGGCTGCTGCTACCGTCACGCGATTGGTGAAGGAGGGGAAAGTCTCCACAGAGCAAATTCAAAGAGCCTGGGAAAGGCTGAAACGGGATGCGCTGGCGAAAGAGGAGGTCATGAGCAAATTACGCAAAGATCTAGAACGTGACGTAGCAATCCTCTCAGAAAATGAGAAAGTACCCACTGATATTGAAAATGTAGCAGAACCTATCATTGCGCTCCTGACGCAGCCGCGCTACTTTAAATACATGCTTCCTCTTGAGGAAAATACCGCTTTATATCGTGGCGTGGTGTACGAATCGGGAGATGGTCCTTATCCCGCGGCTTTACTACTCGAAGCATGGGAAAAAAGCGCCCAGCATCTTCTCCAGAAAGCACAAGAAAAATATGGTACCGGTTTCGCCCATACATGTACAGCATATCTGGTAGAATAGAAGAGTAACGTCTGGCTGGACTTTCGGGTTGAGGAGGAGCACCGAGATGGACCTGGATCGTGCGCAGACACATATCACCGCCGGTCATGGGCGGCCTCGCCACATCGATATGCGCTTGCATGGCTATCGGCTTGTGCTAGCGCGGCTCGTGTGGCTCACCTTGTGTGTGTTTTCGGTGGGAGTCTTTGTCGCTAGCGTTCCAACCTACTTTGCGGCCCTCCATATACTTTGCACTGGCACTCTTGCTTTCTGCAGGAACACCGGGCTCATCACCCCTGACGATTTGCAAGGGTTTCACTCGTTGGGTCTCTCGCTCGATTTCTTTGCGACGTACCAAACCGCACTCTACATCGTCGATGCGGTTGTCTTCTCTGTTGTGGGTGCAGTGATTTTCTGGCGCAAGTCCGATGACCGCATAGCCTGGTTGGCCTCACTTGCTCTCGTGATGATCCCACAGAGTACGGGAAGCAGGCTATTGGCGATGCTTCCTTCGATCTGGTCATTGCCAGGTCGGCTTAGCATCTTCATGGGCACTACCTTTCTGTTCCTTCTCTTCTACCTGTTTCCGACTGGTCGCTTTGCCCCACGTTGGACACGCTGGGTCTGTCTCATAGTAACGGTGTTGTGGGCGGTGAATAGCTTGCTCCCTTCCTTTCAAATCCTCTATCCTGTAGCGCTTGTGGGCTTTTTATGTAGCACACTGGTTGCACAAATCTATCGCTACCGGCGTGTGTCAACTCCCCTCCAACGACAACAGACCAAATGGGTCGTCTTCGGTGGCTCCATCGGGGCTGGTGCTTTCCTGGCGCTAGAAATTTTCTTTACGTTCTTCCCTTCGCTCCTGCAAGGTCCGTTAGCCCATTCGATCACTGCAACTGCCTTCTACCTTGATTTTCTCACCATCCCGCTCTCATTTGGCATTGCCATGCTGCGCTCACATTTGTTTGATATTGATCGTATCATCAATCGCACCCTGGTCTATGGTCTGCTTACTGCGATCGTCGTTGGTATATACGTCCTGGTTGTAGGTGGACTGGGCGCACTGCTCCAGGCACGAGGCAATCTCATCATCTCCTTGCTAGCAACTGGCCTTGTCGCCATACTCTTCCAACCCCTGCGCCAGCGCCTCCAGCTCGCTGTCAATCGCTTGATGTACGGGGAGCGCGATACCCCCTACCGGGTTATCTCGCGCTTAGGCCAGCGCCTGGAGGCGACGCTGGCGCCCGATGAGATGCTGCCGACAATTGGGGAGACGGTGGCCCAGGCGTTGAAGCTGCCCTACGCCGCCATTACTTTGAAGCAGGAGAAGGGAGAGGTGGTGACGGCGGCGTCCTATGGCGCGCCGCAAGCAGGACTCACCCGCCTTCCACTCCTTTATCACAGCGAGCCGCTTGGGGAACTGGTGCTGGCGCCTCGCGGCCCCGGCGAGAGCTTCACATCGGCAGATCGGGCCTTGCTCTCTGACCTGGCCAGGCAGGCAGGCGCCGCGGCGCACGCGGTGCGTCTGACCAGCGACCTGCAGCGGCTGGCCGCCGATGTACAGCGCTCGCGCGAGCAGCTCGTCACGGCGCGCGAAGAGGAGCGTCGCCGCCTGCGGCGCGACCTGCACGACGGGCTGGGACCCACGCTCGCCACCATCACCGTCAAAGCCGAGGCCGCCAGCGACGCGATCGCAGCGGAACCCGCGCAGGCGCGGCAGCTCCTGGAGGAGCTGATCGGGCAGGCGCAGACGGCCATCGGCGATATCCGGCGCCTGGTCTACAATCTGCGCCCACCCGCTCTGGACGACCTGGGGCTGGTGGCTGCCATCCGCGCGCAGGCACTGCACTATGACCACCCCGGCCTGCACGTCAGCATCGTGGCTCCAAAGCCCCTGCCGGAACTGTCGGCGGCGGTCGAGGTGGCCGCCTACCGCATCGTGCAAGAGGCCCTGACGAATGTCGTCCATCACGCCAACGCGCGCGTGTGCCTTATTCGCCTCACCTGCGATGGCGCGCTGCACCTGGAGATCACCGACGACGGCTCTGGCATCGCTGCCGACAGACAGGCCGGAGTCGGGTTGCGCTCCATGAAAGAGCGGGCCGAGGAGGTGGGGGGGACGTGTGTGGTGGAAGCGCTGCCGGAGGGGGGCACGCGCGTGCAAGCCAGCCTGCCCGTCTCGGTGGAGGTGGCGCGGCGCGCGCAGTCCCCCGCCTCATCGTCTCATGAAGAGGCCCCGGTGGAGGAGTAGACCGAATGGAACGTATTCGCGTGCTGCTTGTCGACGATCATGCGCCTTTTCGCGATGGGCTGCGGGCGCTCCTGCGCTCGGAAGCTGATATCGAGACGGTCGGTGAAGCAGCCACGGGCCGAGAGGCAATTGCCCAGGCGGCGAACCTGCAACCAGATGTCATCCTGATGGACTTGCACATGCCAGAGGGAAACGGCATCGAGGCAACGCAGACCATCCTGGCGACCAGCCCGCACATCAGCATTCTCGTCCTCAGCATGTTCGAGGATGATGACTCGGTCTTCGCGGCTCTGCAAGCCGGCGCGCGTGGCTACCTGCTCAAGGGAGCGCTCAAGGCCGAGGTCCTGCGCGCCATTCGCGGAGTGAGTCAGGGGGGAGCCATCTTTGGTCCCTCGATCGCCAGGCGGCTCATGTCCTACTTCGCCTCTCTGAAACCGGCCGCACCTGCGCCGCCCATCCAGCCGTTTCCCGAACTGACCGAGCGCGAACAAGAGATCCTGGGCCTCATTGCGCAGCATCTGACCAATCCGGAGATCGCGGAACGGCTCGTGCTCAGCCCCAAGACGGTACGCAATCACGTCTCCAATATCTTCAGCAAACTGCAGGTGGCCACCCGTGCCCAGGCGATTATACGCGCTCGGGAAGCAGGCTTCGATCAGGGGTGAGAGGATGTTCCGAGATTCACCCTCTTTTATGGAGGCCAGAAACATTCGGGCTGGCCCATCCATTTTTCAAAAGAACCTGGTGGACGATCAGGTCGCTTGCCACCCAAAACGGCCACTATCTTCGCCTCAGCATCATAGCCAGCCTTCGCACATGCTATACTACACCTGTGAGTAGATGGATATTTGGCATGGTCTGCTGTCACAGCCACGACGTAGGGCGACAAACTGGGCATAATTGTCAGAGGGAGCGAGTCAGAAAGGAGAGGCTCATGCCAACCGTCGAGCTCCATGGGACGCACCTCTTTTACACCACAAGCGGGACCGGAGTCCCCTGCCTGGTGATGCATGGAGGTCCGGGCTTAGACCATACCTATTTAAGGGGATTGGATACCCTCGGCGATGTCTTGCGCCCGGACTATTATGATCATCGCCATAATGGGCGCTCCGGTCGACCGCCCTTAGGAACCATCACCCACGCCCAACTGGCTGCTGATGCCGAGGGCTTACGGCAGCATCTCAATCTGGGCAAGGTGGCGGTCCTGGGCCACTCCTACGGGGGCTTCATTGCCTTAGAATGCGTCCTCCGCTACCCAGAGTCCGTCTCCCACCTGATTCTGCTGGATACCGCACCGGTGTTCAATTACGGGGAAGCAATCCTGGAGAATGCCAGAGTGATGGGCGCGACTCCCGAGATGATGGAGGCATTGGCGGCCTCTGCTGCTGACGATGAAGACATGAAACGTATCCTCAAGCGTATCTGGCCGCTGTATTTTTACCGGTACCAACCGGCCTACGATGCTGTATTAGATGAGACCATCTTCTGTGCAGCATAACAGGGGTCGCAAGAGCAGATGCTTACCGGCTACGACACCGTGCCGCACTTGCAGGCGATTAGCTGCCCCACGCTTGTTCTGGTTGGCAGCCATGACTTCATTTGCCCCCCGTCCCAGGCACAACTCATGCACGAGCGCATTGCGCATTCGCGCATGGTGGTGTTCGAGCACAGCGGCCATTTCCCCTGGATCGAAGAGCCCGAGCGCTTCAGCCAGGCTGTCAAACAATGGCTAGCGCAGGAGAAAGGCTGAGTTGATCGCATCTGACCAGGTTGATCACGGCCTTGACGAGGAGCAAATGCCTCCCTCGAAATGCGGATGGCCCCCACCCTTTTTAGGGCGGTGGGCAGTTCATAATGAAGAAGGATCAGGAATGCAGGACAACATCATCGTTTTTCCGGAGCCACCTCCGGGTGACAAAGCCCGGCTTTCCATGCCTGACCTCCCAACACCGCTCACCTCGCTAATTGGCCGAGAGCAGGAGGTGCAGGCGCTCCGCGCGTTGCTCTTGCGCCCGGACGTGCGCCTGCTCACCCTCACCGGCACACCCGGTGTGGGCAAAACGCGCCTGGCGCTCGAAGTCGCTCGGGACCTGGCGCACAACTTCGCCGATGGCGTGCATCTGGTCTCCCTCGCTCCTCTCAGCGATCCCGCCCTCGTCATCCCGACCATCGCTGGGGCCTTTGGCATCAAAGAGGCCGGCGCTCGATCTCTCCTGGACCTTCTGCAAGCCGCTCTCCAAAACAAGCACCTGCTGCTCGTGCTCGACAACTTCGAACAGATCCTGCCAGCAGCCCCGCAACTGACCGACCTCCTGACTACCTGCCCGCAAGTGAGGCTCTTGGTGACGAGCCGCTTCACGCTGCATGTCCAGGGCGAACGCCAGTTTCCCGTCCCGCCACTGGCGGTGCCCGACCTGAAACGGCTCCCTGAGCACGAAGTCCTCGCCCAGTATGCAGCGATCGCGCTTTTCCTCCATCGCGCCCAGGCCACGAAGCCCGCGTTCCAGATCACCACTGCCAACGCCCATGCCATCGCCGAGATCAGTGTGCGTTTGGACGGACTGCCCTTAGCGATTGAATTGGCGGCGGCCCGGATCAAACTGCTGCCACCACAGGCGCTTCTTGCACGGCTCGCCCAGCGGTTAGCAATATTGTCGGGCGGGGCCCAGGATGCACCTGTACGGCAGCAGACACTGCGTAACACCATCGAGTGGAGTTACCAGTTGCTAGATACCTATGAGCAACGGCTCTTCCGGCGGCTCTCCG
>DATGGW010000004.1:0-2530 GCA_035308345.1 Ktedonobacteraceae bacterium
AAGAGATACTGACGATCTGGAACGCCATCTGGTTTTCCAGTCCGTGCTTTGAAGTAATGAGTATGCCACTTTTCTACTATGAGCGGCATGGTAAGAAAATTTCCCCGGCGATCTGGCCTACACTTTCAACGTGGAGCGAGCGTGTTGAAAACTGGGCGCATAGTGATAGCCTGGCTTCGATTTATTCCTACTTGCTGGCACAAAACTTCGACGAGGTGTACAGTGTTTTGCAGCAGTGGAACAACGCGGAGAATCAATGGTTGCGGCGACTATCGATGGTGAGCCTTATCCATTATTCGGGGAAGAAGGCGGTCTTTTTGCCACTGGATAAAGTGCTGCCCATGCTTGAGAACTGCCTGGACGACGAGCGGCCCTACGTGCAGAAAGCTATCGGCTGGGTGCTGCGCGAAGCCAATTATGTTTATCATGCTGAGATAAGCGCGTTTATTGAGCAGCACCTGGCCGACATGCGCGGCATCGCCTTTGGCGCGGCAACTGAACGGTTCAGCGAGGCCGAACGAAGCGCGTTTCTTGAGAGACGCAGGGCCATGCGTACTCAAAGCAGGACGACGGCGAAACGGCTGGGAGTTGGCGAGGCGGCAATATGACGGAAACAACGAAAACGGTACGAGTCTATCCCTCTGGGCCACTCTACGGCACGGTGCGCCCGCCATCATCTAAATATCACACACTGCGCTCTATTGTGGCCGCGCTGCTCGCGACCGGTTCGAGCGTGATACACGGCCCTGCCGAGAGCGATGATACGGATGTGCTGCTTCGCGCCTGCCAGCAACTGGGCGGCTCGCTGCGCTATAGTGATGCGTCGCTCAGACCGGGTGAAGCTCCCGCGCTGCTGTTGAAAGGCATCGGTGGGCGCATCATGGTTCCCCCTGATGGTGTGTTGGATGTGGGCAACGCGGGCGCGGTCTTGCGGCTCTTGCTGGGCATCTGTGCCCTGTCGCCGGAGCCGATTACGCTGACAACGCCGTATGCTGAGTCGCTGGGGCGGCGTCCCAATGCTGACCTGTTGCAGGCATTGAGTCAGCTTGGCGCTGTGGTTGAGTGTGAATCACCCGAAGGCAGGCTGCCTGTGCGCGTACAACGCGGAAAGCTGCGCGGGGGCAAAGTGCGTATCTCAGGCAAAAAAAGCTCGCAGTATATCAGTTCGCTGCTGTTCCTCGCCCCATTGCTCGATGAGGGGCTGGAGATTGAGATTGTCGATGGGCTGGCGTCGGCCTCATTCGTTGATCTGACCATCCAGGTGCTGCGCGAGGCGGGAATTTCAATCATTGTGAAGCAGCCGCAAAGCCATTACATGGTGCCAGGCGGGCAGCGCTACCAACCACTGGACTACACCATACCTGGCGATTATCCCTCGGCGGCGGCTCTACTTGCTGCTGTAGCGGTCGCGCGGGGCGAGTTGACCATGCCGAACCTGCAAGCGGGCGATGAGCAGGGACAGGCGATGTTGGAGGTATTCTCAAGCATGGGTGTGCATATTACTCGTAGCGGGGATACTATTATAGCAAGGGTACAGGAGTCTCCGCGGGGTATTAGCTGCACGGGTGATGCGGTCATTGATAGCGTGCCGGTGATTGTCGCGGCTGCCTGTTTTGCCGGGCTGCCGGGCCGCATTGATAACGTGGCAAACCTGCGTTTGAAGGAGAGCGACCGGATTTATGACCTGGCAATGGAACTGAACGCGCTGGGATGCCGGGTCACTCCCTCTGAAGATGCGCTGGAAATCGCACCTGTCGGAGCAGTTGGTGTGCATGGTGATGTGACGGTGGACGCGCATTCTGACCATCGCCTGATCCAGGCATTGACTATCGCCGGGCTGGGCAGCCGGCAACCCGTCACCATAACGAATGTGCAGCATATCGCCAAAAGCTACCCGCGCTTTTTCGCTGATCTACGCTCGATTGGGGCGAAGATTGAATGGATATAACGATGCAGCGTCTATTTCTTACCGGATTGCCCGGCTCAGGCAAGTCGAGTGTTGGTCGCAGCATAGCGGCTTTGCTGGGCTGGAACTTTATCGATACGGATGATCTGCTGGCCGCGCAGGGCGGCGTACCGGTCGGCCAGGTGTTGATTGAACTGGGAGAGGAACGTTTTCGCCAGCTCGAAAGCGAGATGCTGCGGGCTGCCGCCGCGCAGGAGCAGGTGGTGATTGCTACCGGCGGCGGCGTGGTGATATCCGCTGCCAATCGCGCGTTCATGCGCGAGCGCGGTCTGACCGTCTACCTGGAGGTCTCCGTTGAGACGGCATGGCGGCGCATCCAGCAGCATGTAGAGCAAAATGGAGCGCCTGTCGCGCGCCCACTGGTTGTTGGCGACGGCCCACAGCGCCTGCGCAGCCTGTACGAGGCGCGCCGTTCATGGTATGAAGAAGCCGCCGCGCATATTGATACGGAGCAGCATAGCCCCGAAATGCTGGCTCAACGGCTGGTGGCATTCGCGCTCGCCTCCGGTTTGCTGGCTTCACCGGGTGGGGCGCGCGAAGTGATTACACAACAGTTGCTTACCT
>DATGGW010000005.1:0-5854 GCA_035308345.1 Ktedonobacteraceae bacterium
CGCTATGCGCATGCTGATGCGCACTATCTGTCTTGAGCTGGCTCCCAACAATATTACCGTCAATAACATCGCTCCTGGGGCGGTCAACACACCAATTGACGCAGACGTGGAGGCCGATCCAGAGAAGATGGCAGCCCTGCTCAAAGAGATTCCACTGACCCGTATGGCTCAACCGGAAGAGGTCGCTAGCCTGGCGCTCTACCTCGCCTCAGATGCAGCTGCTTATATTACAGGCTCGACATACATCATCGATGGCGGCCTATCAATCAATTCAGGCGCATTATAAGGGATAGATAAGACGCCTGTAATTGAAATGAGGCGCGTATGCTTGCTTATTGCAAAGGAGTGACATTAACATGACTATCGAGATAAAAGTAGGGCCGCCTGTAATCACGATCAGCCAGGGCAGAACCTTCATGGTCGCAGATCATCGCGGCTCCATCAATGCGGGTAGTGACGAGGGCGTCTATGCTATCGATACACGCTTTATCAGTTTCTATAAGCTCTACATCAATCGTGTCCCATGGGATGTGATCAATTCCAGCCAGTTGAGTTTCTATGCTTCACGTTTTCACCTGACCAACCCAAGGGTCAATACAGAGGGAGGAGAACTTCCGGCTCATAGCCTCGGATTAATCGTTAATCGCACGGTGAGCGAAGGTGTTCACGAAGAATTTGAAATCGTGAACTACTCCGGGAAGAATGTCATATTTGTGCTGGAGCTGGGGATACGCTCTGATTTCGCCGATATTTTCGAGGTGAAATTGCGCGATATCGTCCAACGCGGCAAGCAGCAGACCCAATGGCATGCGAAGACGAAACAGCTTCGTACAATCTATGATAATAAAGATTATCACAGGGCTACTATCTACCAGGTCACAAATGTCGATTCGCCTGTTGGCTACGCTAATGGGCGCATCTTCTTTGAGATCGAGTTAGACCAGAACGAGCAGTGGCAAGCGTGCGCAGATATTATCCTGGAGCACGGACAGCACGTCAAAAAAGCCGGTCCCCAATCGTGCAGATATGGACAAAAAAGCACTCAATCGGCGGGCGCAACGCCATCACCAAAAGCAGAACCCACAGAAGATTTCGATGCGCGACAGGCACGCTGGCAGGAACGCTGTACCGACATTGCCACTCCGAATAATGACCTGTACCGTATGTATCGCCAGGCGATCAATGACATGGGGGCTCTGCGTATCTACGATATGGATGTCTCGGACGAGGCATGGGTTCCTGCCGCTGGTGTTCCGTGGTTTGTGACCCTCTTTGGGCGCGATAGTCTCACTGTCTCCTACCAGAACATGGCAGTTTCGTCAGGTTTTGCTCGTGGAGCGCTCAAACGTTTAGCCGAGCACCAGGCGACCGAACGCGACGACTGGCGTGACGCTCAGCCAGGCAAGATTCTGCATGAGATACGCTTTGGTGAATTGGCCCATTTCCACAAAGTTCCCTTTACGCCCTACTACGGCACAGCCGATGCCACCATCCTGTACCTGATCGTGCTCTCCGAGATCTATCGTTGGACAGGTGATATCCACCTGCTCAAAGAGTATCGCAAGGTTGCCGAAGGCTGCCTGGATTGGATCGATCACTACGGCGACCTGGATGGCGATGGATTCCAGGAGTATAAAACGTTCTCGACACCCGGCTATGAAAATATGGGCTGGAAGGATGCGGGAAATGCTGTCGTATATGCTGATGGCAGCCAGGTAAAACAACCCAAGGCCCTCTGTGAACTGCAGGGCTATGTCTACGATGCCAAAACGCGCATGGTCGAAGTGTTCCAGGCGCTGGGCGACGAAGAGCGGGCTACAGCATTGCAGCAGCAAGCCGAAACGTTGAAGCGCAACTTCAACAAGAAGTTTTGGATGGAGGATGAAGGTTGCTTTGCCTACGGACTTGACCCGCATAAGAAACAGATTACGTCGATTGCCTCGAATGCTGGTCAGTGTCTCTGGAGCGGGATTGCCGACCAGGAGAAAGCTGAACGCACAGCCAAGCGGCTTTTGCGAAAAGACATGTGGAGCGGCTGGGGTATACGCACGCTTTCGAGCAAGAACCCGGCCTACAACCCATATGAGTACCAGCTCGGTTCAATCTGGCCCCAGGACAACGGCATAATTGCCGCGGGCATGAAGAGTTACGGTCTGGTGAAGGAAGCCAATAAGGTGATCCGGGGCATCTTTGATGCCATAAATCGCTTTGACTCCTATCGTCCACCGGAAGTGTTTGCAGGCGCGTCGAGGAGTGGGGATGTGGATTTTCCTGTACTCTATCCTGGTGGCGCCAACATTCCGCAGGCCTGGGCCACTGGCAGTATCTTTCATATGGTGCGTACTATGCTCGGTCTTCGCGCCGATGCTCCGCACAAACGCCTCTACGTCAATCCCACGCTGCCCGATTGGCTGCCAGAGATCGAGTTACAACGCTTGCGGGTGGGCGCTTTCTTAATCACCCTCAACTTCTGGCGCGAAGGGGATTCCTCATGTTGGGAGGTGCGTGATGTCGAAGCAGATAAAAGTGTGGCGAAAGACGACATGATCCAGGTTGTTAGTGAGACCTGACGCCCCGCGAGGGCTGCCGCTTTAGCGCGTATCTGCTAATGGTGTCTGCTCCAGCGTGTGAAAGCGCTTCCAGATGAAGGCTGCAAGCGTCAGGGCTGCATTCTCTTTTGGTGAAGCCTGGTCTGTCCCCAGGATATCCTTCACTCGATGGAGCCGGTAGCGAATGGTATTGACATGCATGGCAAGTTGATCGGCTGCCGCCTGCGCCGAGCCAAGCGTCTGCGCCAGCACGAAAGTTTCGGTGAGATGCGAGCCGCTGGCGTCATCGTACTCAATCAATGGGGTGAGCAGTTTCGTAGCAAAGGCGTCCAGGTCTTCAGCCAGCCTGGGATTCTCTAACAAACTATCCAGGCCAAAAGTAAAGATATCCAGCAGGTACTCCCCATACTCTTCGCGGCGAGCCTTTTGAGCAAGCGAGATAGTGTGGGTGAGCGTCATTTTCAGTTCGTGAAGCGAGCGGTAACGCGCTCCATGCACTATCCAGAGCGGTTGGGGGCCGCAGTGTTTGAGCAAAGCATCGCGCACCTTTGAGGGTGGCTGAGGTGCCTGTTCTTCGAGCAAGACGACAGCCATATCATCATCAAAAAATATGAGCGGGCTTTTCAGGCTATCCAGCACAACGCTTTCAGCGATCATGCGCTTACGCGCCGATTTCCTGGGCTGCATGGTCTCAGGGGGCCATGCCAGCACCCATAGCTGACCGTGCTCAACCGGAAGACCCAGACGATACCCATCTTGCTCGATGTACTGCGACGATTTCCCCTTTAACAGCGCGCGTAACCACTGCTCTCGCTGGCGACCCAATTGATCTTGCGCCTGTTCCATGCGCGCGATGACCAGATTACAGGCTACCCCCAGATCGGCCAGGAAATCGGGCCACTGTGGCGGCGGCAGTGGAATGGAGGAGCAAAGATATACCTGGCCGGACAGATGCACGCCAGGAGCGGCCAGGGAGAGCACCTGCACTCTCTCCGGCTGGCTGCTGCGGGATGCCTTAACTTGCTCTAACTGTTCGGTGTGAGAAAACACATAGGGACGCCCATTGCCGTCGGTGATGATGACTGTGCCTCTGATGAACTGACTGGCCCACGCTTCGACGACTTCAATGCGGTTTGCATGCAAGACAATGTCGTACCACGCGGCTTTATGATCGGGGATATGCTGTAAGCCAGGCAAGAAGAAAGACGAGGCACGAATCTCAAGTGGCAGCGGCTCAAGCAGGTGCGCCAGGCGCTGCACAAGCAGGCATTCGGCCAGGGAGAAATGGGTGACAGTTCTACGTGTAGCATAGAGGACTGCCGCGACATGCGCACCTTTATCGCGCGCACTGTTATAACGAACGGGCAGGGCCATACCTGATCGCACCTGCTCGCCGTCAACGATGTCGCTGACACTGGGATCGCGATAGGGAGAGTTGCGATAATCGCCCAGCACTATTGTACCATAGTCAGCGACGCGGCCACCGACCCCGTGCCCGCGCGCGAGGGCGAACCCAAACCCGCTGTGTTTCGCTCCCAGGTGGCTGGTGATTTCGACGACATCTTGATAGGCCCTGCCCCAAAAGGTGAAATCCGCTTTCGCAACCACCCTTGTCAGGCTGAGGAACGCTGACAAGGCGTGGGCGTCTCCGTGCGCCAGCGCTTCGATTAGCTCCCGATCATGCAGTGGAGAGCTGTTGGAGAAATATTGCTCTTCTCTGTCCTCAACTTCAAGCACTGCTTCTAACGTCTGGCGAACACGTTCTATACATTCAAAATCCGGGCCTGGTAGAAAGGACGTGGAGGACGCATCGCTCCAGATGATCCATAAACCGCTGGCAGATGAAGGCAGCGTGTGCAGGCGCATGAGCAGAGGAGGTGGCATATCAGGAAGGCTACAGGTGAGGTCATGCTGTAGCATCCCAAACATAACATCCATCGAGGGGTCAAGGCGAGCGGAGAGCCAGCGGTGCATAGCTGTGCGCCTGATCCCCGCGTAGTAGACTTTCCACGGCACTATTCCATTTTGGCAGGGCCAGATCAAAGCAGTACCGGCTGCCGGAATACTGGTCAGTAGCTGTTGCAGCGCGCGTGAAATCAGCTCATCGCGTTGTTGCGGAAGCAATGCGGCAGTTTTCAGGTAGTGTGTGACAGATGTCCAGGCCGTAGGCTGCTTCTCTTCCATACTGCTGCCTTCGCATTGTTCGAGTGAACAAATTTATATTTGCAAATTGTAGTTGAAAACATTGTATACTATGCTGCCGTTCATTTACAATATGGTTACATGGCAAAGCTAGCGCTTTTTACCCATTTGAGCTATCTTTCACCTGAATTTTAAATAGTCGGCAGAGGGGAGCATTCCATGCTTGTTCTCCAGGATATCGCAGTTACCTATAACGGCATCAACCCGGCTGTACAGGGAGTATCAATCGAGGTGCCAGATAAGACGGTAGTTGCCTTGCTTGGCGCGAATGGCGCTGGCAAAACGACCATCCTGCGCGCTATTTCCGGCTTGTTGCAAATCCACGGAGCCAGCATGCTGCATGGCTCCATTCTCTTCTATGGCGAGCGTATTGATCGTTTGAACACGACACAAATTGTACAGCGCGGTATTTCCCAGGTGCTGGAAGGTCGTCGGCTCTTCGCTGATCTCACTGTTGAGGAAAACTTACGCACCGGCGCTATCTCTTTGCGTGACCAGGCGGCTGTGCGCCGCGCCTACGATCGCGTGATGGAGCTGTTTCCTGCCTTACGCGACCGTCGCAAAAGCCACGCGGGCTACCTCTCCGGCGGCGAACAGCAGATGCTGGCTATTGGCCGGGGGCTGATGACGAATCCAAAGTTGTTGCTGCTGGACGAACCTTCGTTAGGACTGGCCCCATTTATGGTGCAACAAATTCGTTCCATTATCTCCGAGATAAATGCCGGTGGCACTGCCGTATTACTGGTAGAACAAAACGCGCAGATGGCGCTCTCGGTTGCTCATCATGGCTATGTGCTGGAAACTGGAAAAGTCGTGCTGGCGCAGCCCGCCGCCGAACTCTTGCAGGACGAGAGCGTGCGTAAGTTTTATTTAGGACTGCACGAGGGTGAAGAACAAAGCAATATGGCAACTGTTCGCCAGCGTCGTCCCGAAAGGAAGTGGAATCTATGAGCGAGAGCAACACCTCCCACGTGTTGAACGCGCCGGTATCGCCTTCCGCGCCGTTGCTCTCCGTGGAAGATGTCTCGGTACACTTTGAAGGAGTCAAAGCGCTGTCGGATGTCTCATTTCTCATACAGCCGGGAGAGTTATTCGCGGTGATC
>DATGGW010000006.1:0-7898 GCA_035308345.1 Ktedonobacteraceae bacterium
GGCAAGTTTTGTAATTGCTCGTAAGTATACTCGCCGGGATTACTAACCATTCCGGCAACTTCTAAACGCCAGACGGCAAGATTTGGGGCCGGATCGACCAGATTTTGTGTCACGACATAGTGTTCGCTGTTGGGAGTAATCGGCGCGGTAAAGCCATTCTTTGGAAAAGTCTCTGTGCCATCGTAGGAAGAGGTGTTGTTTAGTAGACTCTTGATAAGCCCTACAGTTCCACCGGCCGCGCCCAGACCAAGCACGGCGACACCCGCGCGAGCGAGCAGTTGGCGCCGGTTGCGCCCTGCTTGCGTTCCTGCTTCAAGGTGTTGTTTAGGCGAGATGGCGCGATAGCTGAGACACAAAATCAGGGCGTAGAGGCCAAAATCGGCAAAAAGCGCCAGCGCAGTGGTAAACATGGCCCATTCAAAAGGCAAGCCAAAGAAGTTTTGCCTGATCTCGTTCCAGAAAAGGACAACAGCCGCCAGGGTCATTACCAGGGCGATTGCGCCAGCCGTGAGCCATTCCCTGCGAGCAGGCCGGTAGCCGGCAGCAGGCAATTTCACGCGCGCGATAGCAGCATACAGCAGTCCCAGCAGCGTTCCCAGGCCGATCATACCGAGCAGAGCCAGGCCAAGTGGGGCTGTCTTAGCATGAGAGCCGAAGCGGATCAGGAAGAGCACAAATGGTCCTGCCTGCAGCAGTTTGAGCACGTGATCGCCAAAAAGCTCAACCGGAGTTGGTATGCCTGCTGCCAGGCGCAAGATGCCCATGAGCAAAACCGCTGACAGGCTGGCAACGAGGCCAGAGCAGAGCGCAACAAAGGCCGAAATGCTTAACTGCTTTTGAAGTTTAAGGTAAGAGCGTTCCTGAGTTGGAGAAGATTTATAAGTGGCTTGCATCTTGTTTACCCTTCTGTAGGTTTAGCATACTAATCACGCCAGAGATAGCTGCGATACCCAGTCCGAGAACTAACGGCACATAGGCAATGAGGTAATAGGGTGTCCAGCCAGGTATGTAATTTTGCCCACCCGAATTGATGAAATACCCTACTATCGAAATACAGGTGAAGTACCAGACAGTGGTGATTGCCAGCTCTTTCCCCGGTAACCTACGACCAGCCCAGATTGGCTCGATCAACACAGGTATCCACAGCAGTAGGATGGGATTATACCAGGGGAAAACATGCGTGGAGACGGCCAATATCGAGCCAAAAAGTATGAGGACGGCCATTTCCATGCCCATGCGTTTGCGCAGGAGCAAGAAGAACACCAGCAGCGAGATGCTGGCGATACATATCAGAGAGACGATTTGTTCAATCTGAACCGCCTGCGGGAAGCTCCAGCGAAATACATAGCTGAGCCAGTGCATGAACTGTTGGATGATACCGGCGTTTTCGCCCTGCGCGTTGGCATAATCCCGCAAGAAGCCCAGCACCTGCCCATGGCCCATAATATAATAGGGCAGATAGCCGAGGAGGATGGTAAGAAAACACACTGCAAGCATGGCGTAATCACGGCCTCTAATAGAGCGATAGAAAGGTTTGCCGCGCTCGTTTGCGTCCAGTAACATGCCGGGCATGATGACCACCAGCAGCAGGATGGGATAAATTTTGGTAAGCGCGGCCATGCCCACCAGGAAACCGGTCAGGACGCGCCCGCGTATGCTGCTGTTAGATGCGCTGAGCAGAGCCAGAATGCTAAAGGTGAGGGTGATCACATCGACATGTCCCTGAATGGCAAACTCGACAATGGGCAGGGGACACCAGGCATAGATCAACGCGCGCGCGGGGTCGAGCCTCCGGCGCTTAAGCAGGACAACCAGCGAGCCGCAGGTAATCATATCGAAGAGAAGAAAGATGCCTTTGAGAAAGAATAAATTGGACGCGGCCAGCAGGTAACTCAAGAGAAAGACCACCTGCGCTCCCGGCGGGTAGATGGTCGGAACGGTGCGAAAGCGCATATTTGGGAGGAGCACGGTATCTGCCAGGGGTTTCAACGCGGGATTGAATGGCGCGTAGACATAGGGGCTGAAGCCGTGTAGAGTGACGCGCGCATCCCACAGGTAACGCCACGAGTCGCGCGACAGTCCCGGTGGCAATGGCAGCAGCAGTGCGCGCAATACGAATGCGCCCGCCAGGATAATGCCCAACTCTATCCAGCGCCAGCGGCCCGGCGCCGGTTTTGTCGCCAGCACGAGGGCGCAAGCCGCAAGATAGGGGAGAAAGCTTAACATCCAGACACGCAAAAAAGGTGTGAAGGGAAAGTTGTCGGCATAGTTATACGGCGGAGCCGTGCTGTACAGGAAAGGGTACATAGTTAGCGCTAGCAGCAATAGAGCGCCGAGGGCAGCAGAACGCCACCAGGGACACCTGGGAACAAGTGATATTTTCACGTTCGCTGCCGTATGCGACGTTTGCAACAGAGACATAACTATTTAAGACCGGCCTTTCTGCACGGGAACGCGATATATTCCGGTTTATCAAAATCCATCCTATGTCCAGGGATTTGACACCTACCAGAGCGTCCTATATACCCTACACGAAAGGGCGGAAGTTTCTTTTCATAGAGATAACGCGAAGGTGAAATTTCTTCTCCTGTAAATACACCCATCGTATCTTCGTGTTTAAGGTAGAGCGACCTCGACCGCCAGGTTTATGCGCCGCTGATTACGGAGTTTGAGGAGGAGATACAGACTTGATGCTAATCGAGGATGTTGCTATCGTCATCCCAGCCCTCAACGAGGCGGAGGCGCTTTGCAATCTGCTCACCGAGATTCCCCACAGCTTTGCGCAATGGGTGATCGTCGTGGACAATGGAAGCACAGATGCTACCGCAAACGTCGCCGAGCGCGCAGGAGCCATAGTAGCCCACGAACCACTACGCGGTTATGGACGAGCCTGCCTGAAGGGCTTCAAAACGGCATGCGAGCTTGGAGCTGAACTTGTTGTTTTTATGGACGGCGACGGCAGCGATGATCCTGCCGATTTGCCTATGATACTGGGGCCAATACGCGAAGGACGCGCGGACATCGTGATCGGTTCGCGGGTGAGCGAACGTGCCGAACGTGGAGCCATGCCGCCCCAGGCTCGCCTGGGCAACTGGCTGGTGAGCCGTCTGATACGTTTGTGGTATGGCGTGCATCTGCACGACATCGGGTCATTTCGCGCTTTACATTGCTCGCTGCTAGACGCGCTGGAGATGCGTGAAATGACGTATGGCTGGCCCGTTGAAATGCTTGTCAAGGCGGCGCAAGCGGGCTATCGTATTGTTGAGGTACCGCTGCATTATCGCTTTCGCAGTAATGGACGCTCAAAGGTCGCAGGCACGTTCAGCGGCAGTATCAAGGCTGCTTACTGCATGTTGAGCACAACGTTGAGCCATGCAAGAATGAGGAGAACGCATGCCTGATATTGCCCTCGTCATTATGGCTCGCTATCCCCAACCTGGAACGACCAAGACTCGTTTAGCGCGCATTATTGGCGATGAAGAGACGATTCATCTTTACTGCGCTTTCCTCACCGACCTGGCTCAACGGTTTGCCGTCAATCCGCTATGTGATCTGTACCTGGCCTATACGCCGGTTGAGGCTGATTACGCCGCTTTCATGGCAACGCTCGCGCCGTCACTTGGGCAGTCTATGCGCTTCTTCCCACAACAAGGAGCCGGGCTTGGTGAGCGTCTGCATAATGCCTTTCATTGGATGTATGAGCGAGGTTACCGGCGCACGATCCTCATTGGTTCCGATTCGCCGCATATCGATGGAGATATCGTCGCGCATGCACAGGAAGCGCTCGATAAAGCTGATGTCGTGCTTGGACCCGCGGATGATGGTGGCTACTACTTGATCGCCATGCGCAGGCCGCATGACGTCTTTCGTGATATTCCTATGAGCACAAACCAGGTCTTGCAGATGACGATCGAGCTGGCGCTGCGCCAGGGCTTGAGGGTATGCACCCTGAAGACACTCTTTGATATAGATGATTTGCCGGACCTGGCGCGTTTAGCGCAATTGCTGCGAGCGGACAGTTCTCTCGCGCCTGCTACTGCCGCCCGGCTGGCAACGATGAAGGAGTTTGTATGACTACAACCGCCGTAACTATGCTGCCGCGCTCGATCTATATCGAACCTACCAGTCGCTGCAATGAACTATGCCAGCAGTGCCCGCGCACGCTGCTCTCGCGAGAAGATGACCGCGACTTGAGCTTCGACAACTTCCGCTACATCGTGGACCAGTTTCCAGTGTTGGAGCGCGTGGTGTTGCATGGGCTGGGCGAACCGCTGCTCAATAAAGAGCTGCCGCGCATGATTCGCTATCTCAAAGCGCGCGGGACCTACGTGCTCTTTAACTCCAATGGCATCGCGCTCTCTGCGAGGCGAGGCCAGGAACTGATCGACGCCGGGTTGGATGAATATCGCCTCTCGATGGACGGTGCGACGCGTGAGACCTATGCCCACGTGCGCGGGGTGGACGCCTTTGATAAGATCTGGCGCAATATCAGCGCCTTCATAGCCAGCCAGCGAGAGCAGAACGCCAGCAAACCGGCCGTCTCTCTCTGGTTCACCGCCATGAAGGAGAATCTGCACGAACTGCCGGGCCTCATCGAGCTGGCATATGAGCACGGCATACGCGAAGTTTATCTCCAGCGTCTGGTCTACTTCGAGCGCGGGCTGGCCGATTCGAAACAAGCCCTGTTCCGCCGCGCCACGCGCGAAGAACTTGAACTTATACGTGACTGCGAGCGGAAGTGTATAGAGCGCGGCATTACCTTCAATGCGGCAGGCTCCGCGACGCCCATAGAGAGCCTTGTGCGGGACTTTGGCGACCGTCCCTGGTCGGGCTGCCGGCGTCCCTACACACTGACCTACATTACTTCGAGCGGCAATGTCCTTTCCTGTTGTTTTGCGCCTTTCGGCCATAAAAGCGCCAGGGAGTACCGTGAAGAGCGCGTGCTGGGAAACATCTTCCGGGAACCAGTAGAGGCCATCTGGCATGGTGAGCGCTACGAGGCGTTTCGCTGGGCGTTCGAGAGTGACCATCCTGCCAGGCATTGCTCACAATGCGGCCTCCACTGGAGCTACTAGATAGGTTATGCCCGGGTCTTTTTATGGTTTCGCAGGCAGCGTCCCCATATGATAGCCCTGGGGAACGCTCATATCCCACATGGAAGAGGACACCTGGGAAGCAGGAATGAGTTGTAGGATTGTATAGACCGCTTTCCCCGTACTCGCATACAACAGATTCACCGGGCGATATTGCATATCCAGCAGCATGATCAGGCCGGTTTGAGAGAGAACGCGAAAGACGGTCCTGCCCTGGAAAACCGTTGTGCCGAGATAGGTGTCGCTCCTGGTCAGCAGGTTATGGCGTAACGTCTTGAGATCGAACATCGAGTCATCAACGGTCCATGCATTCGCATCCATTTCCGCTACATGGCGAATCATATCCATACCGAGCGTGTCATGGCCGTCACTGACGGCTACCACGTCGAGCTGATTATCCATCTTCGTCTCGACATGTATCGCGCCCGTGTCCAGGTCGTGATAGCTCTCTACCTGGTAAACCTCGCCATGCGTGCCGGTCAAAGTCTCACTATGGAACAGGACGTACTGGCTCCAGGATAAATTGGCAGGCAAGGCAAATCCTTGCGGCACGCCTGAACCAGCAATGAGGCCGAAAAAGTGTGTCGCGGCAAAAAGCACCAGCACCAGGACTGCCGCCGCTGCCAGTTCACTGGCAATCCAGGCAACACGCCGCGTTCTAGCGCGCTGCGGCACGGGGCGAAACGCTGCAACAGGTCGCTGGCGCGTGGGTTGGCCCGCGGTCAAAGCCCTGATTGCTCTATCCACGCGCGGGGAGGGAGAGGAACCGGCTGAGCTGCTAACCAATTGTGTAGCTCGTTCCAGCATACGAAATTCCTCGCCACAGGCGGCGCAGTTCACAATATGTGCGTTGATCAACTGTACCTGCTCCAGTGGAAGATCGTCGCTAACGGCCAGGTAGAAGCGCACAATGGCGCATATTTCAGGTCCAACCTGGTCCGCGGCAGGCAATGGCGGTAGATCAGTGTTGTCTCTACTCATCACTCTTTTCCTCCAATACCCTCTTCGCTAAGACGCTGGTACAGTTCTACAAACATGTGTTTCGCGCGCGAAATACGGGTGGCAGCAGCATTTGGCGAGATACCTACAATTTCCGCAATTTCCTGATAAGGAACTCCCTGGGCCGCGCTGAGCGTCAATACAATAGCGTAATCATGCGGCATAACGGCCAGGGTGCGTCGAATATGCTCCCGCTCGCCAACCTGCGAGATACCGCCATCGTCCGCTAGCAAGCACAACGCTTCGTCATCCTCACGAAGTTCGCCTGCATCATCATTGCGACGTTTGAGACGCATCAACGGCCTCCAGGAAATGCGTTTGCGTCTCCTCAACAGATCAATGCACAAATTGGTAGCGATGCGATAGAGCCAGGACGAGAGATGATCGCGATCATATAAATCATTCCAGGTAATATAGGCGCGGGTAAAAACTTCCTGGGTGATGTCGTCGGCGTCTTCCGGGCTATTTAAAAGGCGATAAATGTAGGAGTGAATTGGTATTCTGAATTTTTCATACAGCGCGTCAAAATCCAGTATGTCTGCTTTTCCAGAATGCGATGGAGTATCGATGTGTTGAGAATCCGTTAACTTTCTTGTTTCCATGCGGGCATACGCGCTTTCCTGTCTTCGAGGGCCTTGTGCTTCAAGGGATGGTGTTTCCTCTTCGATTCCCCCAATGGGCCATGCTCGTAGTATACCAGCAACGGCAATAGAATTGCGCATGTCGATTTCCCCGATTCATCAAGAGATGCCGTAACACTGATTATCCACGTTTCGTTGAGCTAATTTTTACGGAATCTATGATATACTGGTGTAGTTTTTCTCACTTCGTGTACCATTGAACACAATCAAAGGAGCAAAATATGGCCGTATCCCATCTGTCCGAAGATGAACAGACAATGATAGAAGCGATTCGCGAGATTGCCAGGGAGCGGGTTGCGCCGCGCGCGGCGGAAATCGATCATACGGGGCAATTCCCCTGGGATATGAAAGAACTGCTGTCGCAGCAGGGTATTCTGGCGATGCCGTTTCCCGTGGAGTATGACGGTATCGGCTCAAGCGAACTGGCTGTAGTGATGGCGATTGAAGAGCTATCGCGCCATTGCGCCACGACCGGCCTGATTCTAGCGGTGCAGCAGCTTGGCTCGCTGCCCATTTTACTGGCGGGTAACGAAGAGCAGAAGCGCAAGTATTTACCTCAACTGGCAAGTGGTGAATGGCTGGCCGCTTTCGGGCTGACCGAGGCGGGTTCTGGCTCCGACGCGGCGGCGATGCAGACTGTGGCAGTGCGCCGGGGCGATAAATATATCTTGAATGGCGCGAAACGCTTCATCACTAACGGCGGGCTGGCGCAGGTCAATTCGGTTTTCGCGCTGACCGATACCACGACAGGCACGCGCGGCATCAGCGCCTTCATTGTCGATAAGGATTTTCCGGGTTTCTCGGTCGGGCGCATTGAGGAGAAGATGGGTATCAAGGGCTCGCAAACGGCAGAGCTCATCTTCACCGATTGCGAAGTCCCCGCGGAAAATTTGCTTGGGCACGAGGGCGATGGTTTCAGAATTGCCATGACGACGCTGGATCGCACGCGTCCTGGCGTAGGCGCGCAGGCACTGGGCATCGCGCAAGGCGCACTCGACCTGGCCGTTGCATACTCGAAGCAGCGCAAGCAATTCGGCAAGCCAATCGCCGAGAACCAGGGCATCCAGTTCATGCTGGCGGATATGGCGACCAAGGTTGAAGCGGCGCGCCTGCTGATCTATAACGTGGCTGAGATGATCGATAGCGGAGAAAAGCGTTTCAGTAA
>DATGGW010000007.1:0-16726 GCA_035308345.1 Ktedonobacteraceae bacterium
GATAAACGCCTCCAAATCGGCGACCCATCGCAGATCGCCAACGTCGGTGAGCGCCCGCGCTGCGGCTCGACAGGATACTGCCGGGGATAGCGAAGACATCACGTCCCTGCTTCAGGGCGCGGTCAGCCGTGATTAAAGCGCCGCTCTTTTCCGGAGCTTCGACCACCAGCACGCCCAGCGAGAGGCCGGAGATAATGCGATTGCGCGCCGGGAAGTTGCCGCCTTCGGGCTGCGAGCCCGGCGGGTATTCGGACATGAGCACGCCCTGCCCCGACTCGACGATGCGGCGCGCCAACGCGCGATTAACGGGCGGATAGATGATGTCCAGGCCGCTCGCCAGCACGGCGATGGTGCGGCCACCCGCTTCCAACGCGGCGCTATGCGCCAGGGTATCGATGCCCAGCGCCAGGCCACTTACGATGGTGACATCGCCCCTGACCAGTTCCGTCACCATGCGTTCGGTCACTTGCTTGCCGTAGGCGCTGGAATTGCGCGTGCCAACGACCGCCAGCGCGAAGCGGTCGGCCTCGGTCAGCTTGCCATAAAGATACAGCAGCGGCGGCGCATCCTCGATTTCGCGCAAGAGCGGCGGGTACAGTTTGTCCTTCCAGGTCAATACGCCGATGCGCATCCGCTGCAGCTTCTGCATCTCTTCTTGAGGCGTGATAGTCGCGCGCTGCTTGAGCAGGTTTTCGATGGCGCGCCGCGCTATGCCCGCCCGCGCCAGTTCCAGGCGTCCAGCCTTCCACGCCGCTTCCACATCGTCGTGAAAGTAGTCAAGCAGCGCTTTGAAGCCGACCGGGCCTATACCTGTGACGCGACTGAGGGCGACCCAGCAGGCCAGCGCCTCAGGCGCGAGCGCGTCCGGCGCATTTTCGCGTTCCGGTGAATCGAACACTTCCATCAAAATATTTCCCCCTATAGTAGCTGATCTGGCTTGGATACTCGCTTTAAGCCTTATATGCAAGGCAAAACGCCACAAATGACAGCAAATATGGAACTGTATGATAACGCGATGCTATTGTAACTGAAAAGCTCCGGAAAGTCACGGAATCGGGAGACAAACGATGCAACTGGTACTTCTTCAGCTTCATCTTGCCTCAGAGGAAGTAGGAGGAGTGCTCCTCCAGGCAGTCTGCTGTTTCCTGTCTGGATTGGCCGGAGACAACCATAGCGAGACGTGGCCCGGCTGCATCGTTTCCTCGACCACCGCAACGAGACGCTCGCTCAGCTCCGTCAGATCAACCTCATTGCGCAGGCTCGCACTGAAAGTAGCCAGAGTCTTAGCGGCATCATATTTACGGCGGTAGAAGCGATGGTCGATGATGGCCTGGATGCGACGGCGCAAGGGCTGGAACAGCGCCGCAATTGCCAGTGTTGAGCCGACAATGATCAGGGGAGATTGCCCTCCCTGTCCAGTCACTCCATTTACTACATTTTGTAGAAGCACCACACACCCAAAATAGATTAGAGCGAGCAACGCGGTCAGCGAGCCATAGACCAATGTACGGTTGATCAGGCGATCGATATCATAGAGCTGATTACGGAGAATCGAAATCCCAATGCTGAGTGGAAGGAGCATAATCGCGAGATCAAAGATCAGAGCATAGATTGGACTGTTGGGATCATCCAAGATAAAAATGCTGCCGATTATCAGCACTGCCATAATGGCAGTGCCAAAGGTTAACCACTTGATTTGCTGGCGCTCGCGTTCCTTTGCATGAATGAAACGTAGGACAAGTGAGATAAGGGCCGCAATAGTAAGAGGCAACTCTAAAAGATTGAAAGTGTCGCTCAGAGAACTCCAGAGATCGGTGGAAATGACCTTTCCGAACAGTTCCACGTTCACAAGGGACAGCCAGCTCGCCAGCATGGAGAGGAATGCCAAAACTGCTGCCAGCCAACAATGCGCCAGCGCTGTGTGAGCAAGCGACCATCGGGGAAGAGAAGTGGTAAAAATACAAGCAACAAGACCCAGTTGAGAGGCCAGACAGTATTCCCCAGCCAGTTGAATACATCGGCTCCTGGCGGCGGCAGGTGTCCCTTTACCATTCCGTAGGCCACATAATTCCCGCTAAAATCAGTAATCCCAGTACCGATGCCAACGGTGCAAAGGATCCAGCCGATAGTGTTTCTGGGGCGTTGGCTGACAATTAGAGCGCCGACGGTACCAAAAAGGCCGAAAGCGATGCCCGTGCTGATGACGTTAGCGTACCTCGACAGATTTTTCCCATCCAGAATCCCAATCACAGTCGCCGCGAGAATCAAAGACACACAGAGACCCCAGACTACCCAGGCCACCTGCTGTCCCGTGCCTGGGCCTGGCAATTTTCTTGCCACTCTATATGAAGAGTGCATATGCCTGCTCCTGATTGAGTCGATGGGTCAAGCTTTCATATATTTCTGCTTACGCATATTACCATATTACTCCATGATCGTCTCGCAATCGTTACGGAAAGTGTTACGAAGTGCCAGACTTCTGGAATGCTTGTAAATCATCTACCGAAAACAAAGAACCCGGCAGCAGTTTACTACCGAGTTCCTCGTCCTTATATGGCAAGGGTGAGAGAGGAGACTAACTGGCCTGTCCAGGGGCAGGAACAACGCCAAGTTGTTGCATCAGGCTCATTTGATCAGGGCCGCCCCAGTGTTCCACCAGCTTACCGCCAGCGAAACGTGCCATATCCAAAGCAGGCACCGTCACCTGCTTGCCCGTCGGGGGAATGCCCATAAAATTGCCGCTGTGTGTCCCACGAAAAGTGAGACGAGTGGCTACCGTATCCCCTTCGGTGATCATTTGATCGATGCTGAGGTTTCCATCAGGGAAGGCAACATGGAAAGCGCTGATAAATGCTTTGAGACCCTCGCGTCCTGGAGGAAGTCCAGGGGGAAAAGAGTGGTTAACATAATTGGCACTTGCTATCTCATCGAGGACTGCCAGGTGCTTTTGGTTGATGACCTCTTCATAGAAGCGGCGGTTAGTGGCTTTGTTGTCTTCTGTTGACATAGAAAAACTTCTTTCTGTGCGTGGTATGCTTTCTCGGATGGGTATGCACGAAACTCGGAGAAAGGACGTAAAATGACAGGAGCTGAACGAATGTGCTCGAAAAGAGAGGTACCATCAACAAGTATACATGAGGAACATAAAAAATGCAACAAACGAGCAGTTTTTATTTTACATAATATAAGTTTTTTAACACTATTAATTACAGCATAGGAAGTTGAAAAATCTATTTTTATTGTAGATCCGCTGATTTATTGGCTGTACAGTCGCAGGTGCGCTCAAGATCAACTGCCGCCGGTTTCGCCATAATGCTTTTCCATACTTGCTCAACACCTGGGGTACGTATTTGGGCACTTCCTCATTGCGGGTAAAACAGGAAGTTCCGTAGAAGAGCAACATAACGCGGACAGAGCCAGTTGCCCGAAATGGCTATTTCTTCGACTAGCAATCAGACAGGCGTTACTCTTGTCAAGGCCAACCGACAGAGAAAGAAGAGGAGGGAAACACCACGAAAAGAGGGTGTCATGCCTGCCCGCAAGCGGAAGCGCCGAGAACGCACCCACGACTGGCAAGAAATTCAGCAAGCAACACTCTGGCCGGAACAAGAAGCATATGAGCGGCTACGTCCTATTGTCCTTTTTAGGGAGACCGCAGCCGAGCGGGCCAAAGAAACGGGAGCCAGTGAACGCACGCTGCATTACCAAGCGGACCAGTTTGAGCGCTTTGGCATGGCGAGTCTGTTTCCCAAAGCACGGGCCCCCGCTCCTGATCCGGGGCAGAGGCTCCCGCCTGAGATGTGCCAAGTAATTGTGAATCTCAAGGCGGAATATCCTGGCTCTAGCCTACGTGAACTCTCGACCATTTGCTACGTGCGTTTTGGTCGCAAGCTCTCCCATCACACAGTCCAACGGGTGTTGGCGGAGGGACCCAAGCAAACGATCATGTCGCGGCAGTATCCGCCCTATGCCCAGATCGCTGATCCCTACCAGCGACGGCGAGCCATTGTTGATTTGCACGCCCAAGGCTGGTCCCATACGAGCATTAGCGCCTACCTACAAACCCCTCGCACGCGCGTGTACGAGGTACTCAAACGCTGGGCCACCGAGGGCCATGCCGGATTGGAGGACAAACCGAGTAGCGCACCACATCGCCCCGCGCGCAAAGTGACCATGGGTGCGATCACGGAGGTCAGAAAGCTTGTAGTGGAAAGCCCTGAACTGCCCACGTGATGTGCAACGAGATTATATAGCTGAACAAGAACAATGGGAACCTGGCGAAAGACCCAAGACCTGTCCCTCTTTGTGCCAATTGCACTCGTTTCCTTGTCCTCTCTCCAAGAGCAAGGTCCTCGCCCGCGTTACCCCAGCAGACCTGTGTGATCACCCCCTTGACAAGTTGGTTTTTTTCTCTGTATCATTGTACTAGCTTCATAGTTATTTAGAGTAATAGAGACAGAGCGAAATAGGGAAGTAGAGCATGATCGAATTTCACCTGGATACCCACTCTGGGGTCGCCCCCTATCTGCAAATCGTGCAGCAGGTCAAACAGGCCCTCCGCCTAGGTTTGCTGGAAGTGGGCGATCAATTGCCCACCGTCCGCGAGGTCGTCGCTCAGATGGCGATCAATCCCAACACCGTTCTCAAGGCGTACCGGGAGTTGGACCACGAAGGATTGGTCACCAGCCGCCCCGGACAGGGCACGTTCGTGCAGCGCAGCCTGGCTGGCCCTTCGCTGACCAGCCAGGCTGCGCTGCGCCGCAGTCTCGTTCACTGGCTGCACAGTGCCCGCGAGGCGGGCTTGGAGGAAGAGAGTATTCTGGCGCTCTTCCTGTCTACGTTTCAAGACACCCAAAAAGAGGAAACCGCATGAGTTACGCAGTAGAGACCACCAACCTGAGTAAACGCTACGGGCGGACCTGGGCCCTTCAGGATTGCTCGCTGGCCTTGCCCACGAGACGGGTGGCGGCCCTGGTCGGCCCCAATGGAGCAGGCAAAACCACCTTCCTGCATCTGGCAGCCGGGTGGCTACCACCGACCAGCGGCAGGGTCCAGGTGTTCAACCAGAACCCCTCCACCCAGCTGAAAGCCGTGCTGCCGCGCATCGGCTTTGTGGCGCAGGATCACCCACTGTATCGCAGCTTCACGGTGGAAGACCTGCTGACCTTTGGACGCAGGTTGAATCCGCGCTGGGATGACCGACTTGCGCGGGCGCGTATGCAGATGCTGGGCGTTCCCCTCAAGCGCCGCGCAGGCCAGCTCTCCGGTGGGCAACAGGCACAGGTGGCGCTGATGCTGGCGCTGGCGAAGCGCCCGGACCTGCTCCTGCTGGATGAACCGCTCGCCAGCCTGGACCCGCTGGCCCGTCGCGAGTTCTTGCGCACCCTGCTGGATGCGACGGTCGAGAGCGGTCTGACCGTGCTGCTCTCCTCGCATAACATCAGCGATCTGGAGCGTGTCTGCGACTACCTGATCATTCTATCCGCCTCCTATGTGCAGCTGGAAGGCGACATCCAGGAGATCCAACGCACGCACAAACGTCTTATCGGCCCACACCAGGAAAGCGAGGCGATTGCCAGCGTCCACACGGTCATCGAAACGAGCCAGACCGCACGGCAGACCACCTTGCTGGTGCGAACCAACGGCCCCCTCTTTGCCCCGTCCTGGGAGGTACAGGAGGTGTCACTGGAAGACATCGTGCTGGCCTATCTCAGTCAGCAAGCGGCAGAGCACCTCTCATCAGCGCCGTCTCCGCGAACGCATAATGGAATGGAGGTCGTCCAATGATCTGGGTCACCTGGCGTCAAAATCGCGCCGAGGGCTTCGTCGCCCTGGGTGTGTTGCTCTTGAGTAGCCTCTTTCTGCTCGTGACTGGCCTGCAGATGGCCCACGATTTCCAACAGAGTGGGCTGAGCGACTGTCTGGCTCACCACACGCAGAGCGCCATCTGCGCGACGCTCGCCAAGGCGTTCATGAACCAATATAGTCCCTTCCTCCCCTTTGCCTCCGCGCTCGTCTTTCTGCCAATCCTGCTCGGTGTCATCGTGGGCGCACCACTGGTGGCGCGGGAATTTGAGCAGCGCACGCATCAGCTGGTCTGGCTGCAAAGTATCACTCGCATGCGCTGGTTGAGCGTGAAAGTGGTGGTGGTGCTTGGCACCAGCCTGTTGGCGGCTCTTGCGCTGATGGTTCTCTTGATCTGGTGGTACAGCCCATTTTCGCAGCTCATCGGGAGCTTTAACCAGGTGACGTTTGACTTTGCCGGGCCGGTGTTGATCGCTTCAACGGCCATGGCTCTCGCGCTGGGCATATTTGCAGGGACCCTGACACGCCGGACCGTCTTTGCCATCTTTCTCACCATCGTGCTGATCGTGGTGATCCGCATTGGAGTCGAGTTCAATCTGCGCCCCAACTATGAGCCTCCGATCATCGTCACCTGGCCGCTTGTTCAGGGGGATAATCCGGCGACAGTGGGGACACAGCCGCCGCCGATTATCTTGAAGACACAGGATTGGAACCTTGGGCAAGGGTTCATGGATGCCCAGGGAAACAAGACCGGAGTGTTCCGTTGCACCGGCCCGCAAACGCAGACCCTGGCACAGTGCATCCAAACCAATGGGTACCGCAACTACCTCAGCTATCAGCCTGCGAACCGCTTCTGGACCTTCCAGTGGATCGAGACGAGCATCTACCTGGCCTTCACCCTGGTGGCGGTGGGTACGACCTTCTTGCTGATGAAGCGGCGGCCCACTTGAGACAGGCCAGGGTGGCTCCTGCTCGAGGAAGATGCTGGCAGTGAACAACCTGTTCGGGGAATCATTCAGGAACCATCCCCATCGGTCGAGCTAGTACAGGTGAAAAGGGAACGAGTGATTTTGACCCAGGGAGGGACGCGAGCGACTCTTCTCCCGTCACCATCCAGATGACGCCAACATCGACGCCTTCGACCCCTCCTAGCCGGGAGAAGTGGTCGCCTGTACTCAAGTACTCATGCATGAAGGTTTGCTGAAAGCCCTGCAAGAACAGGTGCGTTTCGCACACTTTGGCCACGATGACCTCCTCGATTATGTCGCCGCCTTGATTGGCTCTGCTCACGCCGCGCGAATCTTCCAGGCTTTCCCTTTACGAACGGCTCACCCCGTAGGCCTCGCCATTCATGGCCCTGTTTGGTCGCCATCGGTTGCCCCATCGCTCTACACTGGTACCTGTTCTGGTTGCGACTCTGGCAGGCGGCATCGGCGCAATACACAGAGGAGACAGAGATCATCCCTGGCGACGGCGCAGGCAGCATGGTAGGCGGTTTGGGCCGCATCATCCGCGAGGATGAGCGGATACGACCGCAACGGCTGGGAGCAGTACGGACAGGGGTCGTTCAGACTCGCCACTCCCGCCAACAGGCGGTGGTGGTCGTTCACGATGAGCATGATGGACTTCCTCTCTTGCGATCTGTTGTCGACACCGGTCGGAGAAGATCAGATCTCCGAGAGAAGTATACCTATCTTGCCCGACGCCTCGGATCACTCAGGTGGCTGGTTTTTCCGCAATGAAGGAGTGCCCAAATACGTACCCCAGGTGTTGAGTAAGTATGATACAAAGAGGTTGAGATGACTTGCAACAGTTCCAAAAGTTTGGCGGTTTATAACGCTTTCCGTAACGATTGCGAGATGGTGGTATGCTATGATATGGTTGAGGATGACTGAAACCTCTCTACTGGTATAAGGAAAGATGCATGAAACAATTGGATACTGAAGAAAAGAGCGCGGGCGAAGCGGTTGTCTCCGGCACTGACATGCGCTTAACTGGCCGCTGGCTTATAATTGCACGCACTGCCTGGTTGGTGCTGGTCATCCCAAGCGTAGCGCTGTTTGTGGTCAGCCTGGTTCTCTTGTATCAGCAAATCCGGGCCGGGGCCATCACTGCACAGGATCAGCAGATGCTTTCTGCTGTTGGCCTGTCTCTCAGAGAGTTTAGCACTGTGAGCACCATTTTCAGCGTGCTCACCTCAGCAATCTGGTACGGAGTCGGCTTCCTGATTTTCTGGCGCAGGTCTGATGACTGGCTGGCGCTGCTGGCCGCCTTTGTTCTGGTGATATTCAACATCAGCACCTACTCAAACATTACCCCCTCTGTGATAGCGCTCGCTTTTCCAGCCCTCTCGTTGCCGGTCACTCTCATAGTCTTTCTTGCGGACAGTTCGCTCGGTGTGTTCTTGCTGCTCTTCCCCAATGGACGGCTGGTCCCACGCTGGATGTGGCTGATCCTGCTGCTCTTCCTTATCCAGACATTTTTGAGTGATTTTCCTTCCTCCTCATCAGCTTTCGTGGCAAGTTGGCCAGCGTGGCTTGGCCTGCCGATTTTCCTCGTCACTTATGGAGCCATCATCTATTCGCAAATCTACCGCTACCGGCGCGTGTCCACGCCTGCCCAGCGCCAGCAAACGAAGTGGGTAATCCTGGGGGTAGCGGTGGCAATTGCAGGAATTATTGGCGTTATAGCCATCGTCAGTTTGATCCCGTCCAGCAGCATCTCACCGTTCGTTGAATTTATTGCGACTGTTGTCATCTGGCCCGTCGCCTTGCTCCTGATCCCGCTCTCCATCGGGTTCTCGATTTTGCGCTATCGGCTCTACGACATCGATCTGCTGATCAACCGCACCCTGGTGTATGGCAGTCTGACTGCTCTGCTCGCCCTGCTGTACTTTGGCCTCATTGTTGCCTTGCAAGCGCTGTTCCAGGGGGTGTTCCACCAGAATAACGCGGTGGCTATCGTGATCTCGACCCTCGTCATTGCGGCTCTGTTCCAGCCCTTGCGCCGTCGTATCCAGGCTATCATCGATCGTCGCTTCTACCGCCGCAAGTATGATGCCGCCAAAACACTGGCCACTTTCAGTGCCACTCTTCGCAATGAGGTTGATCTGACGGAATTGAGTGAGCGTCTCATTGCGGTGGTCGAGGAGACGATGCAGCCGAGCCATGTCTCGCTCTGGCTGTCTCCGGCCAAACCAGGCAGTAAACAGCAGACTGCCTGGCGCAGCACTCCTCCTTCCTCCACATCCATCTGATCATCCGCGCCTCTACTCCTGCGGGTACTGTCGCCTGGGCGGGAGCGCAGGAGCATCCTGCGGCGGCACGCCTGGCGGCTCATCGATGCCAGGCCGGGTGTATAGCGGGGCGCGCATGCAGGTAGCGGGGTACTGGCATGTTGTAGGTGGGCGGGCGACCACGAGGGTTGCCCCCACGCGGCGGCGGCTCAGGCTGGCGAAGAGCGCGATCAAGCAGGCCAGCGAAAAGACGACCAGCACAGCGCCCAGGACAATCAAAACCCAGGAGCGATCACCGCTGAAGCTGCTGGCTTGCGCAATGGGCTTTTGCTTGACCTGCGGCGTAGGGGTAACCTGGTCGGGTAGAAGAACGCCGGGCTGGTTCAGGTGCAGCCGCCACTGGTTTTCCAGGTGGATCTCATCGAGGCCCAGCGCCTGCGTCAGGTCCTGATCAAAATCATTTTGCGGGTTATTCATATCCTTGATAAGCCGCGCCATCTTTGGCTGACCAAAAGTGCTATACATGTATGCAAGCAGGTTCCAACTCTGCGCGTAGGCAAGGTAGGCTTTGTCCGCGTTAGCCGGAAAGCCGTTAGAAATATCGTTCAGCCGCAGCAGACTGTCTGTCGCAAGCGCCTGTTGGAAGCGACTCGTCATACCGGGTTCGTGATAAAGCTGGTTATACACGGCCAATCCCTCGTCGAACCAGGTCGGCACGAACACTCCACCATGCTCGCCGTTCTCAATCAACTGGTGAAAGACCAGGTGCGTCAACTCGTGCGGCATATCACGCACCAGTGTATCGTCAGAGAGGCCGACAACCACAATGGATGCCTCATCAAGCGACGGAAACGCGACTCCTCCTACCCATTCATAGGCGCTCGGAGGCAGCGAACCGTGAAAATCAGCATCCGTTTCATAAACCCACAAATTGATGGCGTGCAGTAGCCCGCCGCCGAGCGTATTGCTGATACGTTGAATGTTCGCGCTGGCCTGGCTGAGAATCGCCTGTCCGAAATCGAGGGAACGATAGTACCAGTTGACCTGCAATAGTCCCTGGGAAAGGTGTTGCCAGTTAAAGCGCGTATCGATGGTGGTGATCTGCTGCAGCGACTGGTTAAAGGTATCGCCCGCCTTATCCGAGAATTGCCAGTAATAATTGACAGGAGAGCCAGGCGGCAAGAAACTGTTGCCGGTCGTGTTTTCTTTCCAGGTCAGCCGTAGCGTGTGAAGCGAGCCGGTGATGGGTAGAGCATGCGTCTCCGCGCCCTGGGCGCCGTATAGGTCTACTACAATCGTGGCTGAGACGAAAGTACTGGCAGCATCGCTGGCGCTGACATTAAAGGTAATCGCATCGGGAAATTGAACGGAATTTGACTGGGATGTGATAGTAATCGCATCGTTGGATAAGGCCAGCGCATGCCGGGGAGCAGCCAGCGGCATGAGAAACAGGATGAGAAGGCTGGATATCATCAGCAAGGCAACCGGGAAGCGGCGCAAGGACATCGATTGGCTCCTCTCAATCCACAAGCATGCGAACAGATCTCTTACTGGCGATAAAGTATAGTATACAGAATGGTGGTCATATTGTAACCGATTCATGCGCTTCTGTACACACGCCATACCCCAAAGTGGCGATTTTGTTAATGCCATCAGCCTTGTTCGTTTGCATATTCATGGACGCGATAAATCGCGTCCCTACAAAGTTCTTTTGAAAGAGACTATACAGGGTAAATAAGCAAGACATACAGGCACGATGCGGGCGCAATGAATTGGGCCCCTACAAGGGATACGCAATGAATAATAACTATTGGAGTCAACAGCAGGAAGATGAATATAACTCGCGTCATTTTCCGCCTGCTGAGGGAAATAGAGTAGCTAAATCGAGCGGCCTGCTGAGCAATTATAACTCGCAGCCGCAGATGCCACAGCCCCAGGGATGGCCAACACCCAGACCGCAGGAGCTTTCCCCCATTTCGCCAATACCACCTTCGCAGCCATACTCGCAGTTTCCACAATACCAACAGGGACAGCAGGCGTCGTATAATCCTCAACAGAACTGGTCCGCGCAGCAGGGAGGGCGTTCCCTTTCTGCATTTGCCAATGCTATGAACACCATGCGCCGCTGGTCAGGCAAAATAGCTGCGGCTCGCGCCGACTATGCTGCACCTGAGCCGCTGGTGCTTTATCACCCACGGGCGGCGGAGCCGGTGCAGCACAAACCGTGGAAACGCTCGCGCGCAGTGCGTCTTTCGATGCAAATGCGCCGCCGCCGCACACGCTGGCAACATACGCGCCCGGGTACTAAGAAAATCTTGTCCATAACGGGAATCGTATTCGCAGCGCTGCTGGTCGTGCTGCTCTCTTCAGGTTTTGCCACAGCGTATGCCTATTACCAGAGCCAGTTGCCGCGCCTGCAAGGGTTAGCTAACGAACAAACCGAACAATCGACGCGTATTTATGACCGCAACTTCAAGCTGATCTACACCGCTTATGACGGCAAATATGGGCGCGGCACCGCCATTACATACAACTACATTCCAGGTGTGATGCAGGATGCCATGGTAGCTGCCGAAGACCATTCCTTCTGGAGCAATACGGGCATCGACCCCCAGGGTATTTTGCGCGCGGCCACCCAGTACGCTTCCAATGGCTATGTGGATGGCGGTGGCAGCACCATCACGCAGCAGGTGATTAAAAACCTGACGCATGATGACCAGGTCTCACTGCAACGTAAAATCCCCGAAGCGGCGCTGGCTATCGGCCTGACGCAGCAGTATCCCAAGTGGAAAATTCTGGAGATGTATTTCAACGTGGCTCCTTTCGGCGCGCAGGAGTTGGGCGTTGACGCGGCCGCCGCGGATTACTTCGGACTGCACGCGCAGTGCGACGCCAGTTTTAAATGTATCCCGGCTATCGCTTTCCTGGACCGCGATCTCACATCCTGCAAAAATCCCAACGACCTCTCTACCTGTAAGCAAGACCCGCTGCTGGCGCTGGCGCGCGCTTCGCTGCTGGCCGGCATGCCGCAGAACCCGCCCGCCTACGATCCTACCGTCAACCAGACATATAACATCCCGAATGCCCTGGTGCGCCAGGATTACGTATTAAACCAGATGCTCGGGCTCAATATGGGCATTAACCTGGGATTGGGCGACCAGACCAATGACTCCAGCCTGGGGCTGATTACGCCGGATATCATCAACCAGGTGGAAACGATGACGAAGAAAATGCACTTCGCCGGCTTCAAATATACAAAGCAAGATCCCAGTTTTGTCGACTGGATTATTCCCATAGTCGAGAGCGCGCTGGGCAATGGGGATGGCCAGCTAGGCGCGCAGCTTTTCCTCACCGGCGGTTTTAATATTCGCACCACCATCGACTCCAACCTGGAAACGTTTATTGAAAACGATGTGCGCCATCAACTGAATGACCCGGTGTATCAGATTTTCGTGAGGGATTACGGGCCGCTCAATACAGTACATAATGTGAACGACTCGGCTGTCATTGTTGAGAATGCCAAAGACGGTGAGATTCTGGCGATGGATGGCAGCGCGGACTATAATTCCAAGATTCCCGACATTGCCGGGAATGTCAACGCGGCTACCGCGCTGCGCCCACCCGGTTCGTCGTTCAAACCTGTCGTTTATGCCACCGCTTTTCAGATGGGGTGGTATCCTGGCATCGTGCTGCCCGATAAGCAGACCTTCTTTCCAGGCACAAATCAAACTCTCGACGTTAACGCCCCTGGCGCTACCTATCATCCCTTTGACTACGGGCAGACCTATCACAATCTCAATTCCAATCTTCTGCTGGACATTGCCAACTCATTCAATGTTCCCGCGGTCAAAACGTTAGAGTACGCGGGAATAGATAATGTGCTGAACATGGCGCGGCGTTTTGGTATCACCGATATCGATGAAGATGCGGTGCTCTACAGCCAGGCGTATGATAAGGCGCATAACACTAATGTCAAATTTACTACTGATCAGATATTAGGGCCATCCTTCGCGCTTGGTTCGTATGATGTCTCCTTACTTCAGATGGTGGGCATGTACCAGGTCTTTGCCGACCAGGGTATGCGCGTTCCTCCCCAGTATGTGCTGGACATCTGGGACAATTACGGGCATCATATATACCAGTACAATACCCAAAGTCCGCCGGCGACTCGCGCGATCAGCCCGCAGATTGCGTTTCTGATGTCGTCGATGCTATCAGACAATACCGCGAGGGCCATCGAGTTCGCTCCCGATACGATTCTGACGACCGATGACTGGGATAATCGCCCGGTGGCCGCTAAAACAGGCACGACCGATGGCTTCCAGGATAACTGGACGCTTGGTTATACGCCTGACATCGTGGTGGGTGTCTGGTCGGGCAATGCCAACGGCGATCTTATGAAAAATGTGGTCGGCATCACCGGCGCTGCCCCCATCTGGCACGACGCCCTCGAATACGCCAGCGGCAGATGTTTTCCGACAGAACCCATCGGCCAACTTAAGGGCAATTGGAGCAATTGCGGCGACATGAATTTCCCAGCGGACCCGTTCAACCCGCCTCCCACGGTTTCCGGGTACCCTGGGGTCATCCAGCAGCCGGTCAACACTTACAACGGTTTGTACGGCAGCGGCTATACAAGCTGGATGCTGAGCAGCGAGATTCCATCACCAGCGGATGTTTCCAGCAGCGATAATGGCGTCGGCACCGGCACACCCACACCGACGCCAACGGTGACGACGACGCCCACGACGCCGTGATGATAAGACGACCAGGGGGGACAGGCCTACGACACACCAGAGCGGGGGCAAGCCCACGACGCCGTGACGATAAGACGACCAGGGCGGGGACAAGCCCAATAGGCGTCAAGTTAAGAAACTCCAAAATGGAATCAATGGCCGCGTCTCGCGCCGCTCCCAGGGCGGGGGCAAGCCCCGCCCCTACTATATACGGTTGGGTGTTCCGTTCGTGTAGAGTAGGGGCGACCGCGAGGGTCGCCCTGGCAATAAATTCACAAGCCTTGCATATCCCAAATCTCTACTTGACAATCTCCCCTTGCGAGTGCTATTCTTTATTTGCACTCTCATAGCGAGAGTGCTAGCAATCATCATTGACAAGCACAGTATCATAGCAACATTGATGCATGTTGCAAGGACGTATCTACCAATGATACCAATGAGCCAGCGCAAGCAGGATATCCTGCGTGCGCTCGTCGAAGAGTATATCCATAGCGCGACGCCTGTGGCATCTGAAACACTGGTGCGCAAGTACAGACTGAATTACAGTTCGGCCACCGTGCGGCACGAACTGGCCGGGTTGGAGGAGGCGCACCTGATCTACCAGCCCCATACCTCGGCAGGGCGTGTTCCCACCGATCTAGGCTATCGCTACTTTGTAGAACATCTCATGCAGGAGTCGGCGCTTTCGCTTAATGAGCAGCGTCTCATACGTCACCAGTTCTACCAGGTGCAGGATCAGCTCGATCAATGGGTGCGCTTGACCGCCTCGGTGATGGCGCGACTGCTGCACAGCGCAGCAGTGATGACATCGCCGCGCGCCAACATCGGCTTTCTCAAACACTTTGAAGTGTTGTCGGTGACAGAACTCACGGCGCACCTGGTCCTGGTGCTGCGGGATGGAACAGTTAAGCAGCAGCGTCTTCTGCTGGAGGCTCCTATGGACCAGGCAGAGTTGAGCGCGCTGTCAGAGCGGCTGAACCAGCTTTACCAGGGGAAGAGCGCAGCGGAGGTGGCGGCGCATTTAGCCAGGTACGATTTTACGCCCGTCGAGCGCCTCATCGGCACAACTATCGCGCACATTCTGGAGCAACACGGCGACCCCCTCGGCGACATATTCTACCGCGAAGGCGTGGTCAATATTCTGGAACAACCGGAATACAGCCGTATGGGGCCGGAGGAAGAGCGCAACGAGCGCGTGCGCAAGGTGATGGAAGTGTTGGAGCAGAATCGTTTCTTGCCCGTGCTGGCTTCTGAGCTGCGCACCTCCGACGGCGTTCAGGTGATTATTGGTGGGGAGAATGAGTGGGATGAAATGCGCGACGTGAGCCTCGTGGTCGCTCGCTACGGACAGGAAGGCAAGGTCGGCGGCTTGCTGGGCGTGATTGGCCCGACGCGCATGCAGTATGGACGAGCCATCGCCGTCGTGCGTTACATGACCCAGGTCATGAACGAACTGCTGGCGGAAATGTACGGATTCGAGGAGTGAGGGCGCGAGCGATCGCGTCCCTACAAATTCAATACAGAAATAAACAAACAAATAGGAGGCAACCGTGCCAAAAGTTATTGGAATCGATCTTGGAACAACTAACTCTTGTGTCGCTGTCATGGAAGGCGGAGAGCCTGTCGTTATTCCTAACGCGGAAGGCGCTCGCACAACGCCATCGATTGTCGCGGTGAATAAAAGCGGCGAGCGCCTGGTGGGAGAAGTCGCCAAGCGCCAGGCCGTGACCAACCCCGAAAATACCGTCTATTCGATCAAGCGTTTCATGGGACGCAAATATGATGATGTCGAAGTAGACCGCGACAAGCGGTTGGTTCCCTACAAAGTGGTGCGCGCCAGCAATGGCGATGCCTGGGTGGAGGTGCAGGGCAAGCAATACAGCCCGCCTGAAATCTCCGCTATGATTTTGCAGAAGCTCAAGACGGATTCTGAAGCCTATCTCGGCGAGCGTGTCACACAGGCCGTGATTACCGTTCCGGCCTACTTCAATGACGCGCAGCGCCAGGCCACGCGCGACGCCGGCAAGATCGCCGGACTCGAGGTGCTGCGTATCATCAATGAGCCAACCGCCGCATCGCTGGCTTATGGACTGGACAAGAGGAAGGATGAGCGCATAGGCGTCTATGACCTCGGCGGCGGCACATTCGACATCTCCATCCTCGAACTGGGCGACGGCGTCTTCGAGGTAAAAAGCACCAATGGCGATACCCACCTGGGCGGTGACGACTTCGACCAGCGCATCATCAACTGGCTGGCCGACGAGTTCCGCCGCGAGAACGCTATCGACCTGCGGCAAGATCGCATGGCATTGCAGCGTTTGAAAGAGGCAGCGGAGAAGGCCAAGAAAGAACTCTCCAGTTCCATGCAAACCGAAGTAAACCTGCCCTTCATTACCGCCGATGCCAACGGCCCCAAACATCTTAACATGACGCTCACCCGCTCCAAGCTTGAGCAACTGGTCGAGGATCTGATCGAGAAGTCACGCGGCCCGGTAGTGAAGGCTCTGGCCGATGCAAGCGTTCGCCCCGGCGATATCAACGAGGTGGTGCTGGTTGGCGGTCAGACGCGCATGCCGGCCGTACAGACGCTGGTGCGCCGCATCTTTGATCGCGACCCGCATCGCGGCGTGAATCCTGATGAAGTGGTGGCGGTTGGCGCGGCAATCCAGGCCGGCGTGCTGACCGGCGATGTCAAAGATGTATTGCTGCTCGACGTGACCCCGCTTTCACTGGGTATCGAAACCATGGGCGGCATCTCGACCAGGTTAATCGAGCGCAATACCACCATCCCGACGCAGAAGGGCCAGGTCTTCTCAACCGCCAGCGACAATCAGCCCAGCGTTGAGATCAACGTCCTGCAGGGTGAGCGCGAGTTCGCCAAAGACAATCGCTCGCTGGGTAGCTTCATTCTCGATGGTATTCCACCCGCTCCACGCGGTATCCCGCAGAT
>DATGGW010000008.1:0-15245 GCA_035308345.1 Ktedonobacteraceae bacterium
AACTAGCGGATACCCTGGCCTACGCGCCACCTCTGTTGCTGGCCGGAGAAACGCTTTACGTCGCCGCCGATCATACCGTTTACGCGCTGAACGCTTCCACAGGCGCTATTCTCTGGCAAGCTGCCGCGCCAGCGCGCACCCTGCTCTTCGAGCAGGCGCGTCACCCTGCGCTCATCGCAGTGGGAGCGAGCGGCCTCACGGCTTTTGACGCGCAAAGCGGCGCTATCGCCTGGTCGTTCAACAGCCAGCCGCGCGCGGCCAACGGCAGCAGCGACACGCTGACAGAGGCGCAGTTCTACCAGGCGGGCCTTTCAAGCACCAATAACGTGCTTTACGCGACGGGCATCGTCTGGGACGAGCAGCAGGCGCAGCAGCAGCTCTGGCTTTTCGCCGTTGATGCATCTACAGGCTCACAGCGCTGGTCGGAACGTATCGACACGGGTTTCACCAGCGCCGACGCGGGACGAGTCTTCGCGCCTTTCGTCGATTCAACGCAGGGACTGGTTCTGCTCGAGCTGGCGCAGGCGGATGGCAGCCATACACTGAGCGCCTTCGATAGCGGCAGCGGCTCGCAGCGTTGGAGTATGCGACTGGCGGGCGTCTCCGCGGCTGCACCCAACATGCTGCAAGTAGCCAACAACACCCTGAGCATTTTCAGCGCGCAGACCGGCGCTGCAACAACCCTGCGCAGTGGCTCGCGGCTGCGCCTGCTGCTCCTTATAGTTGCGATCTTTGCGCTTGCCAGCTTACTCGCTCTCATCCTGCTGTGGGCGCTACCGTTTAAGGTGCGGCTGAGCAAGATGAGTTACCGGCTGCGCTTGCTCCCTCGCTATCTCTTCGCGCCTCTCAAATGGAGCGCGCGGTTATGGCGCTTCTCGCGTCTCCTGTTCGCATTAATCATTGTGGCAGCATTCACCTGCACGGGTATCCTGACCTACCTGCAGCTAAATCGCGAACAATCATTCTTTAACTTCGTTGGAGCCAGCAGCGGCAAAGCTATGTGGCAGCACGCTTTATCATCACCGACCACCCTGACTGGAACCGATGACCAGGGGGGCCTGCTTGTTACAGCAGTCGGAGACCATTCCTATCAACTTTCCGCGCTGGATAGTAAAGGCACGCTCCGCTGGACTATCCCCTCAGGGGAAGCAACTTTCTCTTTCCCTCAGTTCGCAACGCAGCCCGGAACCATGCTGGCCGCTCTGAATGGGCCTGCTATCCTGAATTATCGTTACGCGCCGGATGATCCCGCCTATCAGAATCCCGTGGCCCATTTTCTGGCGCTCTACCTGCTGGATAGCAGCACCGGGCGTGTTCTGTGGCAAAGCGATATCGTCAAGGCAGGCGAATTAGAGGACAGCGTCATTATCGGAGCAGACTCGCAATTCATCTATATCGCCGCACGGGCGCTGCAGGGCAACCAGGTCGCGCAGCTCATCGCGGTCGATAAGAGCAGCGGCGTCATTGCATGGCGCATATTTGGGCCGCGCGAGCAGGGTAACGCTGCGCCTGACTTTGGAGCATTACTGACGACGCGTGGACGCTTCATCTACTGGCAGGTAAACAATGAGGTGTACGCGCTTGACACGCTATCTGGTCAGATTCAATGGCGCGATGCAATCGCGGAAGCGAATAGCAGCTTTGCCACGCTGGAAGAAGGACAGATGGCGACCGGCGCTGGTGTCCTGCTTATCCGGCGCAGCGATATGTACCACGCGCTTGATCTTGCGAACGGCGCTGAGCGCTGGACACTGTCCGGCCTCGGCACCGGCAATCCTCATACGCCGGGGGGTATCGTCGCAACCGGCAGCGAATTCATCTTATATGGCGGTAGAACCATCGAAGCTTTTGATGCTTCGACTCAAACCATCCTCTGGACGCATAACGACCTGGCCGGGGTTTCAGATGCGACAATCTCCCAGGATGGCTCGCTGGTCTACGCCGTCGTCTTCAACAATCTCGATGGCAACGCCAACCAACAGTCCCTGGTCGCGTTTGACGTGAAAACGAACCTGGTGCATTGGACCTTCCAGCCAGGGGCGCAAGCTCAGCTTGTCTATCAAGGCTCGCGCATCGTCTTCAACACGCGCGGCATGCTCTTTGTGACAGCCTGCCTGCTCAGCGACCTGGGCAAGTGCAATCACCAGACATTATATGGCATCGACGGGAACACAGGCATAGTCCGTTGGAAGCTCGATGCCAGTCAAATCTACAACGTGGGCTTGAGCCAGGATGGAAACGCCATCACCTTCCAAACGAACAGCAGCGCATGGGAAAATCTAAAGGCTATATTCAGATAAGCTGCCCTGCAACAATACTTGCACTAACACCCCTCTACATTGTAGTATGATGTTATATACATAGTGCTAGCTCTAGCAAGGACAATCATGCTCAACCTATTTCGCGGACGCGGTCAGCAACAACCCCAGGCAAAGGACAACCAGCACGAGACACAACCTCTTCCAGAAACCACCTTGAGCGACGATGCCCTGCCATCGGGCATACCGGCAGAGGGCAAAGCTATTGTGACCATTTCTAGTCAGTTTGGCAGCGGCGGCTCTGAGATAGGGCGCATCGTGGCCCATGAAAGCGGGTTGCTGTATCTCGACCACGAAATTATTGGTGAAGTTGCCAGGCGACTGGGCGTCGGCATCGAACAAGCGGCGCGTCGAGATGAGCAAACCATCGGCATGGCGCGGCATGTGCTTGAGGCGTTGCAAAACAACGGCCCTTTTGCCGTAAATCTCGACACTATCCTCAACCCGAGACGCCCCTCCGCACAATCGCAGGAGTTGGTTTACTGGCAATTGACGCGGCGCGTCATTCTGGAACTGGCAACGGCTGGCGATGCGGTGATTATCGGGCGAGGTTCGCAATTTTTATTGAAAGATAAGCCGCGCACCCTGCACATCTATATTTTCGCGCCGCTTAACCAGCGCATCGAAAACGTGATGCGACACAGCCAGGTGGAGCGCGCTCAAGCAACCAGGATGGTTGAAAGACGCGATTATGAGCATGGGGCTTATTTACGCCGCTACTATGGCTCCGGTCAGCATTACCCCGAACTGTACCACCTGCTTATCAACACCGGCCTGTTCCCTTTCGAACTGGCGGCAGACTTGATCAAGCAGACGCTACCCCTGGTTAAAACCTTCGAGGACTAAGCTTGACGCAGTTCTCCCGCTATCTTTGAACGAAAGCTCAAGAAGAGTAACAGGCCGAGCAAAATAGCTTCGGCGGTAGAGGAGCCACTGACTGCAAGTGGAACAGCAAGAATTGCATTCTCCCCCGTACAGATGGTTAGCAGAAAGAAGATCAGCCCGACATGCACAGCGATGTTAAAGATGCTGGTGAAAAGCGGGACCAGCGCATTCTTGAGGGCATAGAATGTGCTCGTGAACAACCCAGAGGCGATGGCGCCCGGCAATCCAACGGCGTAACCAATCAAAGCGAGGGTGGTCAGGTCGGTCGCATGTTTTTTAAACGCGCCATGCTGGAAGAGAATATGAATCATGGGTCTTCCCAGAACACACAGGAAGACCGCTGCAAGCAAACCCAGCAGCAGTGCGGCTCCCACGACTTTAATCATCAGGCGGCGCAGGCGCAGATAGTGGCCCTTTGTCGCCAACGCCGATAGCGGCGGCAAGGCTGACTGCGCGACAGCCTGGGCCAGCAAAGCGACCGGCAGGGCAAAGACCATGGAGGCATTATGTTGCGCCGCCAGGCTCGACTTATCGGTGAGATAGGACACAAAGGCGGTATCTATAATAAATCCGGTCGAGGAGATGGCAACTGTGGCGACGTTCGGGCCGAGCAGGCGCAATACCTGGCGCAGTCCGGGGTCCGTGAGATTCCAGGCGAAGAAATAGCGCGCTTTGCGCTTCACAATGCCAGGGATCTGCACTCCTACATGGAAGAGAGCACCGACCAGCACACCACAAGTGGGGCCATAGATGCCTATTTTCGGGATCGCCAGCGTAAAGAGCAGCCCGCCAATCAGTCCGATATTGTAGACGGCAACGGCGAACGCCGGCAACAAGAACTGACGCTTGCTGCTTAATACAGCAGTTACCACTGTTCCAAGCCCCAGGATGAGTGGCTGCACCAGCATGATGCGCGTCAGAGAAGTAGTAAGCGCCTGTTCAGATAGCGAATAGCCGGGCACGAGTAAATGGCCGACGAACGCGGGAGCGAAAAATTCAGCGGCCAACAAGGCGGCGGTAAGCGCGACAAGCAATATATTAAAGACGAGGCTGGTCAAGCGCCACGCGGCCGCGCGTCCATGCTCTTGATCATAGGAGACAAACACTGGTACAAGGGCATGTGTCAGCGCGCCGCCCGCAATCAAGCTAAAGAGGTAATCGGGCAGGCGGAAAGCCGCATAGTAGGCGTTTGCTGCCGCGCTGGTGCCAAAGACGGCATTGAAGATGCTCTGACGTACCACTCCCAATCCACGTGACGCGATATATGCCATCATGAGCAGCACAGCCGCTTCTGCGATGCTAAAACGCCGTTGTGAGAAATCGCGGCCCGGGCGGAAATTTGCCAGGTCAAAGCGAAAGCGAAATAATCCTATGCCTATATATCGATCTTGACCTGACGACTCATCTTCTAACAACTCATCGTCTGCAGACGGAAAGCTTTCTGCTATGCCTGGTAGCTCAGCATCAACTGTCGAGACCGCCGTTGTTGATGTATGTTCCTCTTCCATTTTGCTTCGCATCCTTTCACCCTTTACAACGATTATGGCAGTGCATTATCACATCCAATGGTTATAATGGCTCCAGGAAGCGCCAGGGCGGGGACAAGCCCCACCCGTACCCTATACGAAGCACGATCCTTACCGTACAGGGTACGGGCGAGGCTTGTCCCCGCCCTTGTCAGATGCGGGAAAGAGATTTCTTGTTATTTATCAGGCTCCTGTGTGGATGACGAATACTTTCAACGTCTTCACAAGGATTGCGAAATCGGCGACAAAAGAGCGCGTATCGATATATTGCATATCGAGCTGAATGCGCTCCTCATAGGAGATGTGCTGGCGACCGCTGATCTGCCACAGGCCGGTAATGCCAGGTCTTACGGAGAGGCGTTTCTGACCAAACTCACGATAACGAGGTAACTCGCTTGGATGAATCATGCGCGGCCCCACCAATGACATTTGCCCAACCAGCACATTAAACAACTGTGGCAACTCGTCCAGACTGGTCTTTCGCAGGAATTTTCCAATGCGTGTGATACGAGGATCGCGCACCAACTTCATATTCTGTTTGAATTTCTGCATCAATTCTGGATGCTTAGCCAGGTAAGTATCGGCGTCGGGTATCATGGTGCGAAACTTGAGAGCGTAGAAGCGCCTGCCATGCTTGCCTATGATTTCCCGGAAGTGGAGGATAGAACCACCGTCATCCAATTTGATGCAAACAGCAATGACTAAAAAGACCGGGGAAAGAAAAACGATTCCGATAACCGAGAGAACAATATCAAGCAGGCGTTTTGAGACGAAGTACAACTGTGATGGTTCGCGAATAGGGAGAACGCTGAGCCTGCCTGACGAGAGAGGCTCTGTATGTAGAACACCGGCGTTCATAGCTAACGTCGCCGGGGAAGCTGACCCTTCATGAGATCTATTTGGCAAGGTTGCTGATACCTGCTCCATATGATTGATGGTCTCCTTTGTTAATTACATCCGCGATGTCCATAGTTTAACCGGGGACCTCTATGTTGCTGGTAGTGAACAAGTTAAGATATGATTGCGAATATTTCAATCTGGTTAAGGTTTCTCCCAATTGGAAGATTGTTCTAGAGAATGGTCCATTGTGGAGGCGCTGTAGTAGTCATTGTAGGGACGGGTGTAGTGAGGATGTGGGGAGGAGACCCTGGCGGTCGCCTTCACCACCAATATTCAGACTCCGGCAGAAAGCAACTCGTCGAGCAGTTTCTTTACAGTAGTTCCCCACGCATCCCAGTTCAGTTTGTCATCAAACGCTGCTCTACTCGATTTCACCAGTTCAGCATAGCGCTGATCATCCCGGTAAATCTTTGCAATAACCTCAGCGTATTCAGCTCCTCTAGCGCTCAAGGGGAGCATAAAACCGTTTTCTCCATCTTTGATTATCCCTGGTACGCCGCCAGTATTGGTTGTGATAACGGGCAAACCAAATGCATTTGCTTCACAGAAAACGATGGGCGTACAATCACCCCTGGTTGGTAAAAGCAGAAAATCAGACCTCACAAATAGCTTATTGATTTCTTCGCGCTGTTTTTCATCGTTCTTATCCAGGAACGGTATCACCGTCATTCTTTCGTGGGCAAACTCTTTAGGGGGAGTACACCCACAAACAACAAGTTCAGCCGCTATCCCCAACTCCTCTAGCTTCAAAAGCGTCTCAAACGCGATTTCGCCGCCTTTTCTTTGCCAGTTGACGCCCATAAACAGCAATCTACAATGCGCCGATTTTTTCTTCTGCAACACCCCGTCTTTAGCAGGAGACGTCTCAAAATTTGCTCCATAAGGAACGACATGTACTTTTCTTTCATCTGCATGGTAGATCTCAACGGCAGAGCGCGCTGCCCATTCCGAGGAATAGATCATCATACTGGCTTTACTGATAGCCAGCTGCTCGGTCATATTTGTTTGATGAATTGATGTTTTCAGAAGATTTGTATATTGAGGATAATAATTATGCAATATTGCAAAGGTCGCGTCTTCTATCAACACGATGGGGGTATCTGTCTTCAAAAAAGCTATTTCAGGGGAACCGGCAACTGTGATAATCACATCAAAATCACGTCCCGCCAGCCTTTGCGCAGCGACTTTTGCATATTTTTTTGCTATTAAGAAACTGGCGTTGTATTCAAAGCCCTTCTTCAAGAGAAGCCGCGAACACTTATTGATGATCTTCCCAATTGTCTTCTGCCGGACTTTCATTGGACCGATGTAAGATATCTCGCCGCAGTGCTCCTCAAGAGCCTTGACCAGGTGGTAAACCGTGCCTGACCATGAGCGTCTATCGAGCGGGTCAAACGAAGTCAAAAAAGCAATTTTCATGCGCTTATGCTCTTTATTCATGAGCAGCCCTCCTATCTATCTTTTTACCTGCGCGCTCGTTCGTAAACGGCATCAAGGGTGCGCAGCGCAACTTTGGCATCGTACTTCTCAAGGATAAGCTGGCGAGCATTGCGCGCAAGATGCAGTGACAGTTCCTTATCTTGCAGCACTTTCGCGCAGGCACCGGCGAATGCTGCGGGAGTATCTGCCACAAGCAGGTGCTCACCATCATGCACGTCCAGCCCCTCGCATCCAATAGTCGTTGAGATGACGGGTACACCCATTGCCATTGCTTCTAAAATCTTTACCCGCACGCCTCCACCCGAAAGAATCGGCACAGCCAACGCGCTGGCGTGCGTCCAGAATGGCAGCGCATCGGCAACATAGCCATGCAGATGCACTCCCTCACACTGCTCGGTCAACGCCTGTAATGAGTGTGGTGGTCGCGCGCCTACAATATCGTAAGTCAGACCTGGACGCATAGCGCGCAGTTGCTGGTACCCCTCACGCAACCACCACATGACGCCTTCACTATTAGGCATCCAGAACATAGTCCCAATCGTGAGCAGCCGATCGGTCTCAGGGCTGCGAGCTTCATAGATGGAGGTGAAGTGTTCGGCATCCACCGTGATCGGCACGACCTCTACCGGCACAGACTTGCCCGCTACCACTTGCAGCGCTTGCTTATCCTCTTCGCTCACAGCCAGCACCACCTGCGCGCGCTGGCAGGCCCTGGCTTCCAGCTTGCGAATGATGCGCGCCTCGCGACCCAGGAACCAGCGTTTTAGAGGATTGCCCGCGCCCCTGCGCAGGCGTTCAAACACTTGCCAGACGGCATTGTGTTCATCAAGAATGACGGTTCCCGACCACTCGGGCGGCACAAAACGCATCATGTTGAGTTGATCTACATGCAACACGTCAATGCGCTCTTCTTGCAACAGTTGGCGCACCATCGCCTGCATCGTTGCCCGGTAATCGCGGCGCAGCAGGAACGAATCTCCCGTTGCCAGGCTCTCTACCAGGAAGCGTACATCGCCCACTCTTGAGCGTTTAAGCGGAATAGTCGACACGCGACAACAGATCTCACGCAGCTTCGCAGCGTCCTGCATTTCCTTGTCGCTGCGCACAAATGTGCAGTAAACCACGTCATGATGCGCCGCCAGGTGCCGCAGCACTTGCAGTGTCTTGACCTTCGGGCCAGCATCAGGAGGGTAAACCAGTACCTGTGTTAGCACTAACACACGCATAATATCCTGCCTCTCATCAAATCACCCATCACTTTTTGCATAGGCGAAGGTATCTTGCGCGCCTGCATGGTCGGCAATCGCCTGCTGGTAGATATTCACCAATCGTCCGGTTACTGCACCCCAATCGTGTTGTTGCTCCACATATTTGCGTCCAGATGCACTTAACGCCGCGCGTAATTGAACATCATTCAGCAATTTCAATGTAGCATCGGCGAACTCCTGGGCTGAAGCGGCTGTGAGCAGATCGCGACCGGCCTTAGCGCCTAAAGCGGCGGCGGCCTGGGCTGCAACGACAACCGGCGTACCTATTGCCATCGCCTCCAGCACTTTGTTCTGAATGCCAACACTGTAGACCATAGGACTCAACATCACATCGGCTCGCCCTACATATGGGCGCATATCATCGACATAACCGGTTACTTCGACGCGAGGATCACTTGCCAGCCGTTGTATCATTGCTGGTGGCTTGCTGCCGACAATGGTAAGGGTAGCCTCCGGCTGGCGCTGCCAGATCAGCGGCATGATCTGCTGGTAGAGGTAGAGCGCCGTCGCCACATTCGCGTGATAGCTCATCTTCCCTGAGAAAACCAGGTTGAAACGGCATCGTTCCTGTGGCATCGGATGGAAATATTCGAGGTCGACGCCGTTAGGCAATACATAAATGCCCGCCCCCAGTTCCTCATCACTGCTGCTCTCGTTATTCATTTCTGAACGGTAGACCTCGATCATCGCCTGGCGGTCGCGTTCCGAAGTGACAACCGTATGTCGCAGATGGCCCAACATACTGGCTTCGTAACGCCGCGTGCGTTTATATTCGAACAGCGCGACCGCGCGCACCTTCAGGTTTGGCCCGGCAGTGGTAGTACCCTTACAGAGCAGGCTGATACAATCGACCGCGTCCCAAACCAGCGGGGGAATAGCGACGGTAGACTCCAAAGAGTCCATAGAGGCAATGCCGCGCAAATGCTCTACATGCACTACATCAAAAGGTCGCTGCGCGCAAAGGTCTTGCACCGCCCGCGTAAAGCGCCTCGAGCGAGCATAAGCTACCTGTAAAGGAAGCGAGCTGAACAGCGCCAACCCACTGCGTAGCGCGGCCTGCCGCTTTGATTCCTGCACCACCAGCACTTCGTACCCCTGGCGGCGCAGCGCTTCCACGTCGGCCAGTTCCTGCTCTGAGGCACATTGCGTCACAACAGTAACTTCATGCTGACCATGAAGTTGTGTCAGAAATCCATAGCCGCGCACACGGATACGCGAGGGCGGATAGGGCGTCACAAACAGGATGCGCATATTATCTCCTACCAGGGCGACCGCCAGGGCCGCCCCTACCATACCCAGAGTAGGGCAATCCAACATCCTACAGGTAACCCAGAGCCTCTAATTTCAAACGCACGCTCTCTTCTTCTTCCTCTGAGTATCCATAATCATCGCTGGCAACATCTTCATGCTTACGCTCATCGGTGTACGAAGCTTCGGTCTGCCGCATATATGCCTCATCAAAAAGTCCTGCCAGGGGTTTGCCATCCATATCCGTAGGAATGGGCATACCAAGCGCGTACATTACAGTAGGAGCTACATCAATAATCCCAGCTCCTTCGATATAGGTGTTGCGACGAATATGCGGCCCCTGCGCGAGAATAATACCGTTCATACGATGCACACCGCTCAGCTTTGAGATGACGTCGAGCGGAACCTCGCTGACCAGTTGGTCGATACCGGTTCCACCCTTGTACTGGTCTTGTGTGACGAGAATCAGGTCGGGAGCCGTCTCCAAACGTTCACCGTGATAGAGTTCCTCGCGGCGATACGCCTCCAATACGATGGGCTCACCTGTCTTTGGATCGCGCAGACTGCGCATTTCTTCCAGGATGCGTGTGCGGATGGCTTCGTATTCCTCGCCCTGCTGCACGCAGCCCTCTGGCTGCCTGCCAACCACGTTAATCATGATGCCTTCAACGGGAGGATACATGGGAAAGCGATAAGCCTTCGTGCGTTTCCAGTCAATCGCATCGAGGTTCATCATGGTCTGCGAGTCCAGGTTGGTCGCCATCTTCTTGAGGCGCTGAGGCAAGCTGCGATAGACCTTTTCCAGGTAGGGGAAGCGGCGGATCTTCGTGCGATAAAACTGCTTGAAAGCGCCTTTGAGGCCGCTCTTCTTACTCGCTTTAACGCTGGGCTGGAGCAGGTTGAGGGTGCGCAGCACATAGTTGGAGTTCAGGTAATATTTCGGATGAGATCCACCGCCGTGATCCGACATTACAATCACCGTCGTATCATCATCGATAGCCTCTAAAAACTTGCCGACACATGCATCGGCAGCCTTGTAGACCTCCAGAATGAGATCACCATAGAGCGCGGCTTCTTTTGCATCGTAAGCCGGATGCTCGGGATCAATATACTTCCACCAATCGTGATGCGCCCGGTCAGTAGCCCCTACCACCATAATAAAAAGGCCATAATCATCCTTCTTCATGAGATCAATCGATACATCGGTACACTCATGCATTGAGCGATTCATCTCTTTGAGCAGGACATGACCGCTGGCCGATTTGAAGAAGGCAGCGTCTCCCACAAGTGGAGGAATGGTCTTCCCCAGCTCAGCCGGATAGGTAAACGATTTGCCTTGATCGGGTGTTGGATAGCCGGAGATCATGAAGCCATTCACCTTCCATGCAGGATAGGTCACCGGCACGGTAACCACTCCTACTTTCTGGCCAGCCGCTCCCACCAGGTCCCAGATGGTCTTACCGGCAAAAGAATTGGAGTCAACAATCGTATCGGCAAAGCAGCCGTAGCGCGTGTTATCATAATCACGAAAATCATAAACGCCGTGCTTGCCGGGATTATAGCCCGTGGCAAATGTGGTCCAGGCAGCAGGTGAAATCGGTGGATACACCGATCGTAACTTACCATACACCCCTTTTTCCATTATCTGTTTCAGATAGGGTAATTTATTCTCCGCAACCCAGCGATCTACCAGTTCGGGGGTAGCGCCATCAAGTCCTATAATTAAGACTTTTGTTCCCATAATTTTATCGTGACCTCCCTATTTTTCACTATTAGAAAATTCGTGCCATCAAATGTATCAATGCTCACAGAGAGACAAACTGCACGCTATGCATGTTCGCAAGTATAGCAGCGGCTCGTTCTAAACAGGCGAATGATTGGTTAAGAACAGGTTACGAAATGTTAACCACTGTGCTGTTTTCTTAACCAACACTTTCTTAACACATTTCCACTTTTCCTATTGGCTTGCACATTTCGTGTTGGTTAGGTACACTAGAGCGATGGTAAGGCACAACTTATCTCATTAGTGATTTCGGCATATGTTTACGTTACGTTAGGAAAAGGTGCAGTAGTGCGGATCTTATTACTTAGCAATCTCTATAGGCCTTATATTCTAGGTGGAGCGGAAGTCGTGGCGGCAGATATCGGTGAAGGATTGGAAAAGCTTGGACATGAAGTCTTTGTATTGACCAGCTCATATGGCTTGCCTGAAGCAAAGCAGGAGGGGCATAGCTGGCGCACTCTCCACCTTGCTCCTCCTGTGCATTTTGACCAGAATCGTTCTTTTTGGCAGCAACTCGGCCAACCATATAACTACTACCGTCGTTATCACTGCGCCTCCAATGCCAGAGAGTTGAAACATGTGATCGATGCAACTCATCCAGACATACTCTTGATCTGTGAAATAACAGGTATTGGTGTCATTTCCTTGCTCAAAGCACTACGAGAACTCGAGATCCCTATCGTCTTCTACTTGCAAAGCTATTTGCTTCTCTATGCCCGCTCACCAGAAACTAAACAATCACATCTACGCGCCCGTTGGTTAAAAAAATTATTGATTGGTTCTATCCCTCTACTCACTTACACTTCACTCGTTGCTGTTAGTGATGCAGTCAAACAAGCGTATATGCAGGACGGTTATGATCCTGATCGCATTGAGGTAATTTACAACGGTGTGGATTCTCGCTTTCTCAAGCCATTGCCGATTAAAACTAGCCAGGGGAAAGAGGATACAGAACTACTTTATGTTGGTCGTCTTACCACTGAAAAAGGCGTTCTCATCATTCTCAAAGCGCTTGACTTGCTTGTAAACAAGCAGGGAAGACGAAACCTTCACCTCAATGTTTTTGGAGATGGCGATAAGTCATATATTAGCCAGCTGCAAAGCTTTATACGTGATAAGCAGCTCACGGAGATTGTTACTTTCTATGGTAAGGTTCCTCAGGATGAACTGATTGAGCACTACGACCACTCGGATATCATGCTTGTGTCATCAATCTGGCAAGAGCCTTTTGCTCTTGTGACCGCAGAGGCAATGGCGCGCGGTCTGCCAGTCATTGCATCTAAGGTGGGGGGCACTGCGGAAAGAATTACACATGATGTCAATGGTCTGCTGATTGAACCTGGAGATGAACGGGCCCTGGCATCAGCAATCACACAACTGTTGGAGAATCCAGAGAAACTTGAGCGTCTTGCGCAAGCGGCTCGTTCCACAGTGCAGGAACACTTCACAGTTGAAAAATGCGCGCAGCGCATGGAGCAGCACCTGCAACAGGTTATACAGGGTGCTCACCAATAGATATAAACGAATAGTAGGGGAAATTACTGAGATATGCAAAACAACAGACAAACAGGACCTGTTTCGACGCAGCGACTGATTCTAATCATACTTGCAATTGGATTGCTTGTAGGTGTAGCAGTATTCTCAATATTCTATTTTGTCGTCTTCAAGCCGGGGACGGGTTCAACAGGCACTCCCACTCCTATTGTAAGCAGCAGTCCAGGCCCCGCCGGGCCATGTACCTCTAATAGTCCCTATGGTTTCACAACAATACATGCAGACAGTTTGCTCGTTAGCGCGTATAAACAACTCGACGTCTGCTGGGTACGCTATCAATACCATTGGAATAAGATTGAGACCTCACCAGGGGTATACGATTGGAGCCAGGTCGATGCTGGTATTGCTACAATGAACGCAGCCCACATCCACGTAGATTTTGCTATCCAATCTGCTCCAACGTGGGATTTAACTCAGGTCTGCCCGGCCGATGGCCTGCACTACTTGCCAGGCCCCAGCCAGCTGGCGCAATTTGCCACGGTACTCGCGACGCGCTACGATGGCAAACATGGACACGGCTACATCGACTCCTACGAAATCGGCAACGAGGAATACGATAACCATTACGTTCCAGGTCTGGGTAATAACCAGCCATGTCGCAGCGCCAGCATCTATGGGCCGGTTCTCAAGGCTGGCTACCAGGCTATCAAAGCAGTCAGCCCAAACGCTCTTGTCGGCATGTTTGGCCTGTGGTGGCATTATGAGCCGCATATTCAAGATTTTATGACGACCCTGTTTTCCAATGGTTATGGGCAATACATGGATTACATGAACTATCATTATTACCATAGCGGTGGAGATCCCTCGGTAACAAATGGAGATGATCCCTCATTTGATACCGAGTGGCAAACCATGCATAGCATAGCGGCAAAATATGGCTTTGCAAACAAACCCATCTGGATCACCGAAGTAGGATGGCCTACTACCACTTTCTCAGGTGCAGGCACCACGGTGGATCCGCAAACGCAATCCCAGTATATGCAGTACATCTTGAACGAGTCTGCAAAATCCGGCGTTGTGCAGAAAGTCTTCTGGTTCACTATTGACTACGGCCGCCAGAGTGATAACATCGATCCGCCCACGGGACCATTACCAGCCTTCACCACAATTCAGACTATGGTGCGCCAGAAACCACTATGGGGCTGAGACAGGCTTGCGCATATGGCTGATTGCAGCTTGCACCTGGTTCAGGTAAGCGCCCTGTCCCCTGGCCAGCTCTCGCAGACAATCAGTTCGCTGCATAAGAGCGGCAATAAAATCCTGGGGAGTGAGCTCTGCCCAGTCTGCCAGTTCGTCAAGCGCAGCGCGGTCTGCATGTTCGAAGGTGTCGGTAGATGCGTTCCAGCGGGAGAGCAGTAACGGTATGGAAGCTTCTGGATGCCGGGGGTCAGGCTGAGGTCGCAAAAAACAGGTTGTAAGCCAGCGACGACGCTGCAATTTTCCCTGTCCAATCAATCCAACGTTCACAACGAGTCCCAGGCGACGTAGATCCTCGATGCGCAGGCGCAGGTCGTGTTGGTAGAGGTGAAGAACATCATCGATAGTATCAGCATGGACACTGGTAACAACGTGGTATCCCTGGGCGGGCAGAGTCAAATAACGCCGGGCCGCAGCTCCCCACATGTAAGTGGATTGATGATCGCTTACCTCATTGCACACAGCATAGGTGGCTGCGGGATCAGCGTCAGGCAGGCCAGCGAAGGCGAATGTCTCATACTTACCAGACATATAGGCCAGGATTGCGCTTTCGGGCAGAAATTGTAGCAGCGCGTGCAGGATAGTGGATTTGCCTGCTCCTGGTCGTGGTTCGGTTGGACCGGCCACCGTAAGTGAGGCTCCGTGCTCTAGCAGCATCCAGACGAGTGCCACCGTCTCTACATCAACACTGCCCAACGCGATGATCTGCGCTATGGAGAGCGACTGCCTGGGCGTAAAGTCTCTTTGCAGGCGTTCATGTGGACTTTGCGGATGAAGCATGCTATTGTTACCTTCTGCGTCACTTTCTAAAGAAGCGCTGGGCAAATGTCACGACCAGGCCAATCTCAATAACGAGTCCCACAAAACTCTCGATAGCAGAGGTGAAAGCCTGCGGTCCGCTCAACTGGAACTGAGCAGGGAAGAAAGCTCGCCTGTGAAATGCTGTCATGCTCAGTATTAACGATTGTATCCATGAGATGTGCGGGCCATATGCCATACCCTGCGTATAGTAGATGATCATGAAAGCGCCGATCACCAGCACATAGGTGATGAAACAACGCAAGGGCTTATATCCGTAGCCCGCGAACAGATCGAGCAGCCACGAACTGAGATAGCCTATCATCTT
>DATGGW010000009.1:0-8057 GCA_035308345.1 Ktedonobacteraceae bacterium
GGGGCGTTCATGATGCTCCTCTCACAAGATGATGGACCAGAGTACATTTGTCATGACAACATTGCTGCATTACTTACAATAGATGCTACAGATGTTACGGAAACGATACCCAGCTGGGACGCGATGGCGTGCCTTCTAAGCGGCCAAGGGGCATATGCGCGGCCAGCAGGAGCGCGTTTTCTTGCAGGGCGGCCTTGATGAGCGCCTGGCGACTGGTAAGGTTGGTGGAGGCATCGGCCCACTGAGCCATCCACGCGGGCTGCTCTAACTCGACGGGATGGTGGAAGAGATCGCCCAGGCAATACAGGGTTTGCCCCTGTGAATGCACGCGCACGAGCTGGTGTCCTGGCGACTCACCGGGTGCGGCGATAATGCGCACTGCTGGGGCCAGTTCAAGGTCTCCATCGACGAGTTCGAGCATACCCAGCTTATGCAGCACGCCGAGGGTGCGGCTATCCAGCGAATCGGGGTCGCGCAGCGCCTCCTGCGTTTCTGGATGATCCCAGTCGGCGCGTCCTAAAAAGACGCGCGCGTTGGGGAAGCGCGGCACATAGCTTCCATTTCGCTCTAGCGTTGTACCGGCATAATGATCGAAGTGCGCGTGCGTGATGACCAGGTGGGTGATGTCCTCTGGACGGATACCTCGCGAGAGAAGCTGCTCGACCACGCCTGGAGGGGGCGTGTAATCGGGTGGTAAATAGGATGCGTCCAACGAGATGGCCAGGGCGTAGTCATTGGCATCAACCAGGATGGATGCGCCGGGGAGGGCGATATGCACGCTCTGGCTGGGATAGGGCATGGAGCCTTCAAAGGTCGAGCCATACAGGGATCGCCACGCGCTCTCCGGCGCATTCATCTCTTCCGCCATATCGACCATCATGTCGCCAGCATTGATAATGGTGATGGTGGCATCTCCCAGTGGGAGCGCGCGTGGAGTTATGTTTGACATAGCCTGTCTCCTCTCTGCCTACGAAGTTGCCGCCGCTTGCGAGTGGGCCTGACTGGAACTGTGTCGTTGACTCATGATCTGTCTCTTTCCAAAAAATTACAAAGACACAAAACAAATCAATAGTACATGTGTATTGAAATGTAAAATGAGTATAGCGTATTCATAAGTCATGAGCAAGGGACGAGGGCGACCGCAAGGGTCTCCGCCCCGCATCCCTTCCACTCCCGCCCTTACAATGACTACGAAAGGTGGCGAGGGCGACCGCGGTCAACCCATCCGGGCCAGGGCGACCGCAAGGGTCTCCACCCCTCGTCCGCTCCTCCCCCGCCCTTACAATGACTACGACCCGGCCATTCAGCCCGTGCTAACCTTCTCTGCTGTCTAGCATGGCGGGGTTGTTGTGGATGTAGAAGCGAATGCTTTCCAGTGCGTCTTTGCCGCTGATGACTTCGTCATAGAAGCGACTGAGCCAGAAGGAGCCGCCGTTGTAGATGTGTGCTGAGTTACAGTGGCGAATCCAGGCGACCATTACGAGTGACTTGTATGCTCCGACTACCCGTCCGAGCGTTGGGGCGGGTTTGACCAATCCGTTTAGCCAGAGTATGAAATGCACATGGTCAGGCATGATGACAAAAGCATCCAGAGTCACACCTGGGAACCGTTGGGGTAAGGCATCCCATGTCTCTTCTAAAATCTGGTGAAGCGCCGGGGTCTCGAAAATTGGATCATGCGTCTGAGCCCGGGCAGTCACAAAGTATGCTCGCGTCCAGGTATAGTCGTGCCCACGTATTCGAGTCGATCTCCTCTGGTATTTGTACGTCACCTTTTGCTCGCCATCCTGTTTGTCCATCACCATGTCCCCTTCCCGGTATGTTAATCTCTGCCTCTGATATTACTCCCACTGCGTTCCCGTGTCGATAGGCCCGGTACTCATTTCGCACCACCCTGGGGGCCGAGGGCGTAGTCATTGTAAGGGCGGGGGCAGGGCGGATGCGGGGCGGAGACCCTTGCGGTCGCCCTCGTCCTTATCCCCGGTGGCCCTGGCTCGTGCGGTCACCCTCACCCCCGGTGAGCTGGAGTCAGTGGAGGGGCGATCCCTGGCGTATAGTGATCGTACCGACGTCGGTGCGCAGTTTCAGGGAAGGGCGAGGAGAAAATCCGATATCGCAGCGTGCTTTGCCGCCGGGGAAATCACGCTGGATGTCGAGGGGGAAGTCGCTGTTGATCGTGCCCACGTCGGTTTTCGCGTCCAGGTGGAAAGAAGCATCTTCCGGCAAAGTAACGTTGACGTTGCCCGCGTCGGTCGTCATCTGATAGGAGCCGGTTGGGTCGAGCGCGCCGGAGAAGGTGACGGAACCGGCATCGGTCTTGAGTTTCGAGTGGCCGCGCAGCCATACACCGGTGGCCTTCACGGACCCGGCGTCGGTGGCGCAGGAAAGCTGGCCGCAGATCCCGTCAACCGAAATGCTGCCAGCGTCGGATTTGAGTTCCAGGTCGGTCAAACGAGGGACGGTAATGTCGAAATCCACCCATTTCTTGCCAAAGAGTGACCAGCCATTGTTTGCTTTGACAGTAATCGAATTTCGGGCGGTATTTTGATCATAACTCACTTTGATATCGCCACCCAGCAGGATATGGCTGCGTCTGGTAGCCTGGATAACGACCTGGCGCTCTTCACCGCCGGCATGCACGCGAATAGTGCCAACATCCTCTTTGAGTATAATTTTCGGCTGCGCACCAACGGAGAAAGTGTGTGTTTCGGTTGAACTGGCGCTGTGGCGGCGGCGGCTGAAAGCGATGAAGAACATGACGACGAGGGAGATGATACCGCAAGCGACAACAATTTCTAACAGCGCGCCCCAGAAGGCGAGGAAGTCTTCTCCCAAAAGGCTGAAGAACAGGATGAGAAGCGCTATAGCCGCCAGGATCACCCAGAAGCGTGGCCTGCGCCAGCGGTGCGGCCGCTGCGCCGGTTGCTCCTGAGCATATTGATATCCAGGCTGCTCCGCGCGATAGCCCCTGCTATAGTCGGGGTCAGCCGTTTCTTCACTCTCTTTGCTGGCAGCAGTCTGATCGCCCGTCTGCTGGCGAGGTGGATCATTGGCCGCGACCGGGATGAATGGCGCCTGCTTGTAGGTATAACGACGCTGCCGGGGCGGCTGCCACTCCGGATCGGCAAATTGCATTTCCTGGTCGCTCATGGCTCATCTCCCTACAACCGTCTGTTCGGGATACGCGCGGGCGCGGGCAAGCCCGGCCCCTACGGATACGCCCGTTTCATTCTAGTACGAACGAGGGAAGTGATGAGTTGTAAAACTGGGTTTACGAGACCAGGTCGAGCTGGGGGACATTCAGCACGCGCGCCAACAAGCGCAGCTGATAGGGCTGGGGGTCTGCGCGTCCAGTCTCCAGGTGAGTCAGGGTGTCGCGGCGAATGCCGGTCATGTCGGCCAGTTGTCCGAGGCTGAGTCCTTTGCGCTGGCGCAATACGCGCAGATGGGGCAAACCATGAGGCTTCAAGCCTCTTTCTTTCGAGGCATACGATTTCAATTTTCCTCTCCTTTGAGGTCTGGCGCCAATCTTTCCACCACCGTTGCTGGAAGAGCGCCGGGTAGAAATCCGGGTTACAGCCTACTCAATACGTCGTTTATATTTTGTATGATAGCAGAACATCGGGCAAACGTCCAGTGCTATAGGACTGTCTAGCTACTCGTAGGACGGAGATATGCATTCGTCAGGGCGACCCTTCATGCCTGGTATGAATCACCCACTAACCCACCAGTCAGCGATGTTCCAATTGTTAGTAAAAGCATCAGGATTGGGCAATACATCCTGCACGCGGTCGCTCACGAGGATGATATTCTCCTCGATATACAGCGGGATGAGGTAGACCTGGCTGGCCAGTTGTTCTAGAAAGCGGTGGTAATCCTGGACGCGCTGCGCGAATGGCACCGTGTAGCGGCCCATAGTCAGAGCTTGATCGATGACCGGGTCTTTGATGCGTCCATAGTTGCCCAGGTTGGGCTGCGCGGGAGTCGGAATTTGCGAAGAGTCGAAGACGCCGTACTCGTCGTCCGGTTCCGGGCTGTTCTGGTAGCCGAACATCGCCAGGTCAAAGGCTCCGGTTGCCAGTATGCCGCCTCTGCTATAAATCGCGAAGAAAGAATTCAGGGGATAAGTTTGTACATCAACCTGGATGCCCACTGCCTGTAGATCGCGCTGGATGAGCGCGGCGGCGGCGGCGCGCAGGGGATTATCAGCCGTCGTCACAAGATGAAGCACGAAAGGCTTCGCTTGCTTTATGAGTATTCCACGCGGGCCGGGGAGCCATCCCGCCTGCGCCAGCAGTTTTCTGGCGGCAACCGGATCATACGCGCCCGGCGAAACAGCGGCGTCGTTGTAGAGCGACGGAGGAGGCTCTACCTGGTCGGCGGCGCGGGCACAGCCGGACATATGCAGAACTTCACGCGCGATGGCGCATTTGTCGATAGCCATCTGGATAGCGCGGCGCGCATTGATATCCTGAAAGATAGGGTTGGCAAGATTGAAATCCAGGTGCTCGTAGGACGCGGCGGGGGTTTCAAGTATATGCATAGCGGCGGGCAGATGCGTGAGGTCGGCTAGTTCGTATTCCATGTAGCCCTCAGCGACATCCACCTGTCCCGCCTGGATAGCGGCGCGCAGGGATGCGCTGCTGTCGTAGGCGCGAAAAACGAGTTGCGATAGGAATGGCCCATGAAAGGTAGTCGAGTGATAATCAGGGTTGGGAATCATGGTATAACTTTGCCCGTTGACGAAGCTCGCCAGTTTATAAGGGCCATCTGTCACGGTGGGCGCGAGAAAGACATCCTGCCGGTTCTGCAAGTCGATGGCGCGCAGGTATCCCCAGGCATGCAGCGGCGCTGCCATGGGCAAATAGGACAGATAGGGGCCGTATGCCTGCTTCATATGCAGGATGACGGTGTAGTTATCGGGCGTATCGATACTGGCGATCTGGTCGTAGCCGCTGACGTTGAGCGCACCGCTATCGGGATTTTGATCGAGCTGCCACCAGTATTGAAAGTCACGCGCCAGGATAGGCTGGCCATCCGACCAGCGCAGATCATGGCGCAGGCGCATGATGATGGTTTTGCCGTTGTCGCGCACATCGCCATTTTCGGGCAAAGGCACCTCGGTCAACTGGTCGGGCTGCGCGTGAAAATGATTATCTTCGACCACGGGAAATGCCCAGAGGGATTCTTCCATCTCTAAATCGACGGCAGAGCCGCCAAAGAGAGGATTGACGGTATCAGGAAACTGCCGGGCCGCGAAGACGACGCTTCCATTACGGGTGGGAGCAGCAGGCGGTGTCGAAGCATACGGACCGAGCAGAGGAGACACCACATGTTGATTGGGTTGTACCGGGGTAGTATCACATGCCGCGAGTATCACCAGTAGAAGACAGCAAAAACACAGGGAATTATAGCGCATCCTCAAGCATCATCGCCCGTGAGATACAGTCTTTGAAGCAGCCGGTTTTCCTGAGATGTAGGAACTCAAGGTAACGTAATACTGCCCGCCGGGACTGCTATCTGAGGAAACGGACAGGATATCGTTGGAGAACGGGCCATTGACCGGGTTATCCACCTGCAAAATGGTCACTTCGTCTTTCAGCATCGCAGGGCGCATAAAGGATATGACATGCAAGGATTGAGCTATGTCCCATAATACTTTTTGGGTAACGCCATCGCGCTGATCCCCCGCAATCCAGAAAACTACGCCATCTTGCTGGTAGATCACTTCGCTGCGACCGACATTACTCCACTTATGCTGTTGCATTTTGTCGGTCGGCAGCCACTGACCATCGACATAGATAGCACTCGGATTACCATACTGGTCGGGATCAATAGCATAGGCATTGCCATCTTGCACTACCTGGAGTACCTGTTCGAGAGGCATAAATTCGCGAACAACAATTTGTCCCGTCCCCTTTGGAGGGGAGCCAGCAGAATTAAGATCATAGACCAGGTCCACAATGGGACCACTGGCCCAGGTATTGGTTGAGTCCTCATAGATATTGATAGCAGACAATAAATAGTTTGCTGGCATCGATTGTGGCCAGTAGATATTGAAGTCTAATAGCTGCCGCGCCTGAAGCAGATTGACTTGCTCTGGATGAGTGTTAAAGCTATAAAAATATTTGTGGTTATGACGCACCTTACCATTAAAGTGCTTGACCTGTAACACGCCACTGCGCGAGCCATGCAGCAGCATGGAGACGCCCTGTTCAAACGATGGGGCGGTAAAGGCAACGGTGAACATCATGAAAAGCGTTAGCGCGGCTGCCCATGCCAGCAGCGATTTGCGCATAGTGATTTCGCGCAAAGCTTCCCCGACCGTGCTCATTTTTGAAATTCTTTTAGAGAAAATACTGCGGCGCAGTCTAAGAGAACGGAAAACCCGCACGCTCGTCTTCTGCGCGAAAGCAGTGTCAACCGCCGTGTAGCGAGCATCCTCGACTTCCAGCAACGTCTGCGCGAAATAGGGCGGTAGTATCTCTTCTTCTGGAGAAAAGAGCGTGCTTAACTCTTGCGCGAAAGCAACATCTTCCTCGCTGAAATCCTCAGGGAGCGCCAGCTCTATTGCGGATGGAAAGAGATCATCCCCTTCCATCCTATGATTTTCTCTCTCGAACTCGTTCGTACTCATTCGCGTGCTCCTTGAGCACCTCGCGTAAGCGAGTCCGCGCTCGCCAGAGCCGGGTATCAACAGCATGGCGTGTCAGGCCAGTTTTCGCTGCCAGTTCCTCGGTACTGGCGTACTTGTAGTAGCGCTGATAGATTAGATAACGGTCAAGCTCAGGCAACATCGCCAATGCCAGGCGCAACTCCTCGCGTCTCTCGCTTTGTTCCAGCAACAATTCCATACTGGCTTCAGGGTATGGCGGCAGCGCGACACGGGCATCCTCGTAACCACCCAATCCTGACATCTTACGCCTGCTTCCGCCTCCATGTCCCTCTGATGCCGACCACTGGCGGTATTCATCCGCCGATTGCACATGCAGGGCCTGGCGCCGGCATAATTGGCGACGCCGGTCGAGGGCGATATACTTCGCCCGCATTGTTAACCACGTCCTGAGAGTGCCTCGCTCAGGATCAAAGGTATCGATCTCTTGCCAGACAGTGACGAAGAGATCACTCACGCATTCTTCGGCATCCTGCGCAACGCCGATACCATCCAGTACTAGCCGTACAAAATAGTAGATCTCACGCGAATACCGCGAGATGAGCGTTTCAAATGCGTCCAGGTCACGTTCTTGTAACAATTTGGTCAAATCGTCATCTGACCAGCTCTGTCGCACCATGATGGCTCCTTGAAGACCCGGAGACATCCCTCCACCATCTTAACACGCTGACCACCTCTCCAGCGTTACAATTCTGTTAAGAGTTGGTAAATAATTCCTCAGTAGAGAGACGTACCCGATCGGTGGCGCACTCGCCTTCGCCTTGAAAGATATACGTTCGTTAAAACATCAATCTCTCAAAAGTACTATCGCCCGGATAACCAATGAAAAAATACGAAGGCTTCTTATCATTGTGCGTGATAGCCGGGTAAAAGTCAAGCTTTGGGGTGCTGGAGCACAGGGAGAGAGGGATGAGGGCGACCGCAAGGTGGAGACCCTTGCGGTCGCCCTCGTCCTGCATCATCCCTGGCTTCATGCCTTATTTAATGTTGAGGACGGGAATCTTCGAGACGGTCCAGCGATCATTGGGACTGGCAACCTCGAACTGCACCATTGAGATAGCATCGGTGGGACAGCGCACAATACACAGCCCACAGCGGATGCACTTCTCTTCGTCGATAATCATGTCAGCGCCGCCACGCCAGTTTTCGGTGCCCTGGTGCATGGGATCGCCCTTGACTACGCGCGAAAGGCCTTCCATACTGATACAGTCGTAGGGGCAGATGTCTACGCAGCCAGAGCAGAGAATACAGATGGAGGGATCGATCATGATATTCAACTGGCATTGCAGGCAGCGCCGCGCCTGTTCAACCGCCTGTTCGGGTGTGTAACCGGTTTCCGTCTCGCGGGTATTGCTATAGCGATCTTTGAGCGGCAGGCCGGGCA
>DATGGW010000010.1:0-6941 GCA_035308345.1 Ktedonobacteraceae bacterium
GACGGCAGCGGGGGTCGAGCATCAACAGCAACGATGAACGCGAGCAGACGCTCAACCAGTTGCTGGTGGAGATGGATGGCTTCGATACACGCCAGGCGGTGGTGGTGATCGGCGCCACCAACCGGCCCGATGGCCTTGATATCGCTCTACTGCGTCCGGGCCGCTTCGATAGGCGCGTCACGGTCGATCGACCGGACTGGAATGGCCGTCTGGCCATCCTCAAGATTCACTCAAAAAGTGTCCCACTGGGGCCGGATGTTGACCTTGTGGCAATGGCGCGCGGTACGGTGGGCATGGTGGGAGCCGATCTCGCCAACCTCGTCAATGAGGCCGCGCTGCTGGCGGCGCGCCGCAATATGGAATACGTCAACCAGCGTTGCTTTGAGGACGCGCTGGACAAGATTCTGCTCGGAGCGGAACGCCCACTGGTGCTCAGCGATGCAGATTTGAATGTCACTGCTTATCACGAGGGTGGGCATGCCCTGGCGGGTTTGCTGACTGAGAATGCCGACCCTATTACGAAGGTCACCATTGTGCCGCGCGGTCAGGCCCTGGGCGTCACCATGGCAACGCCGCTCGATGATCGCTACAACTACTCGAAGGATTACCTGCTGGCACAGATCGTCTACGCGCTGGGTGGTCGCGCAGCCGAGCAGGTGGCTATCGGGCATATCACCACAGGAGCGGAGAACGACCTGCAGCGTGTGACGGCCATCGCGCGCCAAATGGTAACTCGTTGGGGCATGAGCGAGCGTATGGGTACCATCTCATTCAGCGAGCGCTCCAGCCCTTTCATGGGTGGTGGTGAGACCGGCGCGCCCTCTGATTATAGCGAAACGACGGCAGAACTGATCGACGAAGAGGTAGAGCGTATCGTAAATACCTCTTACGCGCGCGCGGTAGAACTGATGACTACGCATCGCGCCACGCTCGATCGCATTGCCCAGGAACTGCGCAAACACGAAACCATCGATGCGCGGCAATTGCAAGACATCTTGCGCGAGACAGGCGTGACCCCCAAACCATCGGAGTCGTTCCCCAAAGCCGTGCCGGTAGAGATCGCACCACCTCCACCAACAGAATTGCCTATTCCCCCCATAAACCAGTAGGGGCGATCCCTTGTGGTCGCCCGCCCTGCCTGCTCAGACCGCCCTAACACGATGTCGGTCCTGTTTCCGGGGGGACGCGGGCGACCACAAGGGATCGCCCCTACGCCTTGTAATTATCCATGAAATTGCGCAGCTCTGGGAAATCCTGCATTATGCTGTCCACGACCTGGGGCGCGAGTGGCAAAAACGTTCCCTGCGCCTCTGCCAGCACTACGCTCTCATCATCTGCCAACATCAATATGCCCGACGCCTGCATCATGCGGCGGCGCTCTGTTTCAAGCTTAGCGCGCACGCGCAGCAATGGGCCAAACGGTACATAGCGTCGATAGCGCACCTACAGCCGCCCGGTCATAGTCCATTCCTGGTTATTGCCCAGCAGCGATGTTCGCCCCAGCGTTTCGTCAAGCACAGCCGCCACAATGCCGCCATGAATGACGCCTGGGAAACCCTGGTGTTCTGCGCGCGGCTGAAAGTCGGCTACCACGCTGTCTCCCTCGAGACGGAAGTGCAGGTGCAAGCCGTAGGGATTGCGCTGCCCGCAGACGAAACAGCGTTGATAATCCGTCGTATCGTTCAGTTCCATAATGTTTGCTCCTCCAATTGGTTATACAAGAGATTCTAACAAACGTAATCTGTCAAAGGCAAGCCTGGAGCCTACATAAATTCATAGAGATCGCCACATCTTTGCGCTTTGCACCCCTTTTGCTCGCTGGCACGTATAAAAAGTATTGGTCTATATCAGTAAGGGATGACCTCATAAGCGTTAACGTGAGGTAGATTTTCCAGGGCGGGGACCAAGGGCACGGGGGCCGGGCACGCCCCTACCCTGTACACCTGCGCTAGCCGCGTCGTAGCAGGGTAGGGGCGCACCCTTGCGGTCGCCCTGGATGGTGTAAGTTAACGCCCATAGGGGCTGACCATCTTCCTCCCTAAAGAGGGAGATAGTGATATCTCCTTACCAGGGGCTAAATTGCGTGCTACAATTATAGTAGAATGAGACCCACCCGCGTATTTTCTAATGAGGTGAAGAAATGGCAAAAAACTCAGGTGGCAAAACCAAAGCTGTCCTGGAGAAACAGTCGAAAGGACAGCAAAAACAAAAAAAACTGGCAAAAAAAGAGGCAAAAGTGATGCTTGCTATTGAGCAGGGGAAAGCATCGCTAGAAAAAGCCCAGCGTAAGCTTGCGAAGGTGCAGGCACGTATCGAAGCGCGAACGGCACACGTGCGCGACCTTGTGGCGCAGCTGACTACCATGCGCGCTGCGCCAGCAGAGACGGAAGCGCAAGCGTCCGAAAGCGGCTTCGACCACCAGCAGGGGCAGACTGATTCACAAGAACTGACAGCAAGTGCAGACGCGCCTGCTATGAGTTCTGTAGACGGAGAGAATCATGCCGGTCCCGCCCACACGGAAAGCAAGGCGACATCTGGCTCTTCAACACAAAAGAAAGGGGATAGCGCTGCAGCGACTCCGGTTGAAGCGACAGCAGTAGAAGCCAAAGGTGCGACCACGCGCAAGGAGGGCAGCGATACTTTGCCCGCCAAACCCAGGGCGACGAGCACAAAACCGCCAGCGCCAAAGACCGGGGCGACCAGGCGGGCGCCCGCCAAACCATCAGCGTCTTCTGCGCCTGCGCGGCGCACGATCACGCGCCGGAGCGCGCCAAAGGCAAAGCCGGCATCGCCTGATGGCAAGGAAAGCGTGTAGGTAGGGCTTCCGTAAATGAGCGTCAGCGAGATTCTGGCGGTCGCCCTGGACGGCTTCCCGCAAATTTTCTCGCCGAAAGCCAGGTGTGCTCTTTGCGTGGAGCAAGCACTCCTCTCTGGTTGAGCTTCAGGAAGATCAGCAGAGAGATGCCGAGCAGTGCGCCGCCGATGAGATAAGCGCCGAGCACATCGGTGGCCCAGTGCGCGCCCAAATAGATGCGCGACGGACCGACCATAACCACGAAGAACGCGGAAACGATTAGCAGGGCGATACGCCACCAGCGATGTCCGGAGAAGAGGATCACCCCGAATGTAAACAGCAGTCCCCAGAGGGCGACATACGACATCACATGGCCGCTAGGAAAGCTGTTTCCGGTGACAGTATAGAAAACATCAACCAGCTTTGCGCCTGGGCGAGGCCGTCCAACCAGCAGTTTAATCGCCGCATTGAGCAGCGCGCTGACGCTGTAAACGACTGCTATGGTGGCTGCTTCCAGGCGCAGATCGATGAGCCAGAAGATGAGGATGACCAGCAAAACTAGAACGATAGATAACAGTGTGTTACTGCCGGGATAGCTCACGAAGGTCATGAATGCGACCAGCCAGGGGTTCTGACTTTCTTGAAATTCGTGGGTAATAGTGACATCGATTCCCAGTATGGGATGGAAGTGGACAAAGGTCGCTAGCAGCGCGAAGAGCACGACCAGCAGCGCATAGATGCCGAGCAGGAAGTATCCGCGCTTGATGATATGATACCAGGGAAGGCGCGCGGCTGCTACATCTTGCCGCGCCTTCTGTACAGTCTCCTGAGTTCCCTCCGTTATGCTTTTAGGCGCATCCTTATCCTGCACGTTTTCCTGCTGCGCAAGCGGCTCTCGTTGTTCCGTCTCGTGTGGTATATCTGGCATGGCTGTCTCTCCGTAAAAGTTGCTCTTATCCCAATAGATACTAGTAATACGAATGTGCAGATCAGAAGGTATATAAGGCTTTCCACCTCAGCACTGGATGGAGAACATGATTGACGAACGTGGCATTTCCCGCTACATTCTTTAATGGATAGCAAAAGCATAAAGGAGAGAATCTAATGGCGCAACTCGAAATTCGCCGGGCGCGTGAGGATGACCGCGAAGCAGTGCTGGCATTTAGCAGCCAGACATGGGAATGGGGAGATTATATCGCTTACGTCTGGGATGATTGGCTGCACGATCCCCGGTGCGCCTTATTTGCTGCCACACTGGATGAGCAGCCGGTGGGCATTGCGAATCTGCGCATGTTGAATGCGACCGAGGCATGGCTAGAAGGTATGCGCGTCGATCCTGCTCACCGCCAACACGGCGTAGCAAGCGCGCTTTTCGAGGCGCAGATCACGGAGGCGCTGCGCCGCAATGCGCTCACAGTGCGCCTGATTACCGAGTCAAACAACACTGCCGCTATACGCCTGATCGAGCGTAGTTTCATGCGCCGGGTGAACGCATTCGCCCCATTCAAGGCCACCGCCGTAGTAACACAAACAAAGCGCCAGTATAGCCCGGAGTCTCCCACGCTGGCAACCCCGGCGGACACCAACGAGATTATCGATTATCTGAATGTCTCTAATATTTTCCCTGCCGCCGGCGGCCTCTACAACGCTGGCTTCACGGCATACTCCATCACAGCCGCCTTGATCGAGCAGAAGATAGCGGCGCAGCAACTTTACCTGCTGCGCCGCTGGAATCGCCTGGACGGGTTAGCGATGGTGGAAATTCGCGAGAGACGCGGCGAGAAGTTGCTAGCGATTGGCTACATCGATGGAACTACCGAGTCGATCAGCCTGCTCGCCTACGCGCTGCGCGGCATGCTCCCCGATTTTGGCTTGCAGAGCGTGCAAGCTCCTATCCCCGATCTGATGATGGTGCGCGACGCCTTTACTGGCGCAGAGTACGAGTCGGACGGAATGGTATTTTACACGTATGAACGCGGGCTGGTGTGAGGGTACACTCTCTAACATAAGGTATAAGGGCGACCGCAAGGGTCCGGGCCTTCCGTTGTGCCACAGACCTACACGATGGACTCTCTAACACAAGATACGAGGGCGACCGCAAGGGTCTCCACCCAACACAACCCCGCCCTTACAATGACTACGACGGATGCAACACCTCGTCCAGGTTGTGCAATGTGTGGTAGCGAAGCAGCCAGCAGCCGTAGTTCATGCCGCCACCGACAGCAGGTAGGGCCATCCACTGGCCGTCTTGCAGGCGGCCCCGGCGCAGCAGTTCAACCAGCGCGGTTGCGATACTGGCATTGGAGAGGTTGCCATTGTAGCGGAAGTTATCAACGAGTTTGTCCATCGTCGAGTAGGGCCAGCCATAGTCGTTTATCAACAGCTCGCCCAGGCGGCGCGTAATGCGCGAGTTAGCCTGGTGGGGAACGATATGCGCCAGTTCGTCATGTTCTAGACCGGCATGGCGGCACAGCGCATCGACCGCTTCGGCCATGGCCCGCGGCGCTTCGCGGAATACATCTTTGCCGTTCATCTTAGTATAGCCGACATGGTACAGCGAGAGAATTTTGTTTAGCTCCGCGCCTTTGCCCGCCTCGTAAAGCTGGCGCATCTTCAGATCAACTTCGGCCATCTCGATCACATCTTTGCGCAGTGGCGTTTGATAGTAGAGCGCTGGCCCCTGGTTGGCATCCGAGCCGTTGATGACATAGGTATCCTCATCGCCGAGTTCCAGCAGATAAGCGGACGCGCCCTCACCGAAGAGCGAACTGGTTTTCCAGTCCAGCACGTTCATGATGTTGGGCAGCAATCCCTCAGCCGTGACCATCAGCACCAGCTTCGCGGAACTGGCAGACAGTATTTCGGCGCAGCTCTGGAAAGCCTCGGTCTGGCAGGCGCACGCGCCCTTGAGCATGGTGGCGCGGATCGGCCCCAATCCGAGGCGCATCTGCACCTGGCCGGCAACAGTGGGGAAGGCGTCATTATCGGATGAGGAAGCCCCGATGATCGTATCTATTTCGGATGCGTCACGGCCAGCGCTGGCCAGGGCGCGCCGCGCGGCAATCACCGCCATATCCACCAACGTCTCGTCTCTGGCGTCCGGCCCATCTATGAGGCCCGGCGCATCCGCGCCCGCCATCCTGCGACACAGCGCTATGGTGCTGGCGCGCACATGGCGCGTGCTCAGCCCTGTGACACGTTCCAGGTCATCAGCGCTGCGCGGATCGCCCAGACGAGTAGAGATATACGCAAAAAAATCGTTGGTAATGGTACCCGAAGGCGCGTAAGTACCCAGGCCAATCAAGCGGACTTTTGCCTTCGTGTAGATTTGCGGAACGATGTAGGTGTACTGCGGCCATTGCTCTGCGTTGCCCTGTGACATTGGATGTGACCTCCCTGGCGAGGAAAAATGTTATTGTGTGTAGTATATACTATGCTCTAGCCACTACACAAGGCCAGGGTAGGGTCTGTGAATGATTGCCAGGGCGATTGAAAAGTTGAGCCAAAAGGCGTACAAGCAAACAGACGTACAAGCAAACAGACATGGCGACCGCAAGGGATCGCCACTACTATACACGAAAACGGGCATAAGACGTAGTATAGTAGTGGCGATCCCTTGCGGTCGCCATGCTCGATGCTTTTGAGAGGCTCTGATGATGGCAGCAACCATAAGCTTTCCATTGGAGCTATGGTAAGAAGCAGCCTGGGAAGTCCATTCGTATCCAGGGAGAGACTCATGGTACAGAAAAATCCTGCCAAAGATCAGACCACTATTTTAATTCTTGGCACTGTGCGAAGCGAGAAGCAGGATTTCTTCAGCAAATTAAATTCCTTCTCTTTGCTCATGGTGAAAGAGAAGGATGGGCGTATCATCCTCAATATTCCTGCCTGGCCTGTACTTGTTGCACTTGCCGCTTTCTTCGTGGTGAGAGCCATACGCTCAAGACAGGCCTGAAGATTAGATAGCTCTTCGGAATTTCTTTTTCATATTACTATAGCGCAATAGATCAGAATAGCGTATAGTTAAGGAGAGAAGGAGTTCTATGCATATTTCTTTATTTCACGAGGTTGGAGAGGATGACAGACTATACTCCCGCGATGTCAGCAGAGCAACGAGATGAAGGCTTCGATCTCAGCCGCATCTTCA
>DATGGW010000011.1:0-7821 GCA_035308345.1 Ktedonobacteraceae bacterium
TATGGGCAACGAGGCGTGGTGCGCTTCACAGCAGAGCAACGCTTTTACGTACCCGGGCTGGGATATCACACCGGATGGTCAACAACTGGCGGCGCAGGTTATCCAGTCAGGTGATGTGAATCAGCCTGTCAGCAGTATTGAAGCGCTCAATTTGCTCGACAATTCAACAACGGCATTGCTGGCGCAGTTGCCGGGTGCTATGCTCGCGCATGACCTACTGTTGACATGGGGGCCTGATAGTCAAACCATCGTGGCGACCGAGGCCCATTTATTCAGCCAGGATGGACCATATAGCGCGTCTCTGGCTGATCCTGCCGCCATGCAGAGCTATATGCCGGGCGCAGCCGGGCAGGTTGCCTGGAAGAGTGATAGCTCCGCCTTTGTGTTGCAGAGTTCTGATATGGCCGATGTGACAGATGCCGCACAGATTTACCTGTTCAATACGGGCGATACACATGGACAGCTCTTGCTGACAGGAGCGCGAGACTTCGTATGGGGATAACAGATGTCACCAGTTCTGCTAACGTTACTCAGCCTGATTGCATATATCTGCGGGCTGGTGGTGTTGCTCAGAGTAACACCATTACTGCTGAAACGCAGGTTTGATGAGGGCCTGTTCATGGGCATGGCAGCTGCCGATATTTTCGGCGGCCTGCTGGTCTTTGCGCCTGTTGGCGTTAGCTTTGCTCTATTCAATGGCTCAATCACCGTTCGCATCTTTGATGTAATCCTGCTGCTGATTATCGGGATTGTGGCGCTGCGAATTGCCTATCGGAGTTTGCGCCCGCATTATATGATGGATGTCATTCGCGTCTCAGGCGTGCTGGTCGGTAGTTATTTTCTACTGTTGACGGGATTGGCTATCTATGCCATTGTCTTGCTGTTTATGATGTAGAATAGAGTGAGAAAGGGCTGGTATTGTTTGGAAGATAAGCCCGTTCGTAGGGATGAACAGAATCCGTATGCAGAGAACGATATTCCCTACTATGAATATTCGTCGGCGCAGCACCAATCGCGGCCATCGATCCCGTCAGCATTGCCACTAGCAACACCACCATTACCCGCGCCGCCGAAACGGTCGCGCAGGCGCCTGGCGCTCATACTGGCGGTTGTGAGCGTGGTTTTAGTAATTGCGGTGGTCTTCCTATCACTTCTATCACAAGGGCTTTTTCATCAACCAACATCCGCGAAGAAGCCAACCACGGTATCAGGTACACATGCTCCGACTCCGGCGCTGACTGCCGATTTCCGCTCGGCCCCCTGCCCATTTCCGCTCGGTGCAGGTATAGTGGATGGGCAGATGGTCAAATGCGGCTATGTCAGCGTCCCTGAGAACCGTAGTGACCCCAACGGGGCTAAAGTGCAGCTGGCTGTAGCGATCTTCAAGTCGCAGAATGTCCAGAACGACCCTTACCCTGTTATTCGCCTTGAAGGTGGACCTGGCGGGCCATCGCTGGATAATTGGGCGAAATATATCACAAGCGCGAATTATTCATCATTTGTGTTCGATCACGATCTGATCATGTTCGACCAGCGCGGAACGGGCTACTCCACACCATCGCTCAAGTGCCCAGAGACACTGCAACTTCAATATGATACCCTGGATGAACATTTGAATGCGACCGATGCTGAGCGGCTGCAATTGCAAGCGATAGGCGCCTGTCATGATCGCCTGACGAAGGCGGGCGTTGATCTGAACGCGTTTAATTCGCTGGAGAACGCGGCGGATGTACATGACATGATCCTGGCGCTGGGGTACAAGCAGGCGAATCTGTATGGGGTTTCGTATGGAACGCGGCTGGCTCTCACCGTCATGCGCTTATATCCATCGGTGATTCGCAGCGTGGTGCTGGACTCGGTATATCCACCGCAGGAGAACCGCACCCAATTGCCGGGCGATGTGCAGCATGTCTTCAATGTGCTGTTTCATGGCTGTGCCATTGATGCGCGCTGTGATACGCTCTACCCGCACCTGGATAGCGTTTTCTACCAACTGGTCACGGACCTCAACGCAGGGCCTGTTCACTTTCAAACAGTCGATGACACAACAAACAAGAGTTATAACGTGCTGATGGCGGGTGATGATTTTGTGTGGTTGCTGTTCAATGCGCTCTACGTGACGCAATTCATCCCCGCGCTGCCGCAGATGATCTTTCAGGTGCGCGCCCACAACTACGCGCTGCTCTCACAAATTTTTGGGGCTGTTGAGTTCGATGACACCTTTAGCGATGGCATGTTCTATTCAGATGAGTGCAGCGAGGATTGGGATTTCCTGACGCAGAATGATATCACTGCCGCCATGCGAGGCATTACGCCACAAATTCAACCAGCGCTTCAGGGTGATCTGCAACAGGAGTATGACACCTGCCGACTCTGGCATGTGCAGCAGGCGCCTGCTGCCCAGAAACAGCCGGTTGTGAGTAATATCCCGACATTAGTGCTCTCTGATGAGTATGATCCAATTACGCCGCCGGCAAATGGAGAGCTAACGGCGCAAACACTTAAGAACAGCTACTACTTTCTCTTCCCTGGCCTTGGCCACGGCGCTGAATACAATTCGTCGTGTGTGGACGGCATCATTTCTGCTTTTGATGATCATCCGGCGCAGAGGCCGTCAGATGCCTGCGTGGCAGGTATGGGTGAGCCAAACTTCGTGTAGGTTACGGTTAGCTCCTACTACACGAAACGCCCGAACCATTCGATTGTACGGCGCAAGCGATCTGTCCGTTGTGCTGGCGTTCCTAAGTCGGGAAAGTCGATATAGTGACCAATGCCGGGGTAGCGCACGAGTTCGACGGTGTGTTTGCGCTTGCGCAGTGTCACGAAGAGTTGCAGCGACTCGCTGAAAGGGCAGCGCAGGTCATTTCCGGCATGCAAGAGCAATAGAGGCGTGGTGATGTGGTCTGCAAAGGTCAGAGCAGAGCAACTGCGGCGCAGTGTATCGGGATCCCGGTCGTCGCTGCCCATTGCCAGGTCAAACCAGAGGGACTGGTCGGCGAGCAGCGCAGCGCTCGGAAGAAAACTGATGCCGTTGCGGCTGACCGCTGCTTTGAAACGGTTAGTCTGCGTGATGGCCCAGTTGGTCATGTAGCCACCGTAACTCGCCCCGCCGATGCCCAGGCGCTTCTCATCTACCGGCTCGGTAGCGATAACATGATCGATACCGGCCACCAGGTCGCGAAAGTCATCGCCGCCCCAATCGTTGAGGATTTTGCGGCAAAAATCCTCGCCATAACCGATACTGCCGCGTGGATTGGCGGCCAGCACAGCATACCCTTTGCCGACCAGCGCCTGGAACTCGTGGACATAGCTATCGCCCCAGGCCAGAGTGGGTCCGCCATGCACTTCTAAGATTAACGGAGCCTTTACTCCTTCAGGTAGAGTAGGCATGTAGAGCCAGCCTTCGATCTCTAACCCATCGAAGCTCTTCCAGGTGATACGTTTTGGACGCGCGAGCTGGCGTCCGCGCAAGAACGCGTCGTTGACGCCCGTCAGCTTGCGCCGGTTCGCGCCATCGCTGTCCATGGCCCATATATCACCGGGGGTGAACCAGTCAGCGCGAATCATGGTCACGCATTGCCCATTTTTATCGATATGCGGGCTGAGATAGCAGCCATTGCCGCTGGTAAGCTGTGTCACCTGGTCATGCAGCGTGTCGATGCGATACAGGTGAACCTGGCCGCGCTGCTGGACGGTTACGAGCAGGGATGCGCTGTCAGCATACCATTGAGGGCGACTGAGAAAGATAGGGCGCAGTTCGTCAATGATTAATTGCAAACAGGTGAATTGCGCTGCGCTCGATGCTGCCGGGCGCGGCGCGCTCTGCCCATCCGCCTTGACAATCCAGGGGGAGATGTTGCCAGCCTCGCTTTGATCCTCGCAATAGTAGTACGCGATGCTTTGCCCATCGGGGGACCAGGTGGGCATCTGGGCCAGGCCCGTTTCTGGACTCAGGCGGCGCATCTGACCGCTTGCCATGTTCAATACCCACAGGGCAACACTTATGCTGAGGTCGGGATCGGGCCGTCGATTGGCGCAAAAGGCTATTTCTGTTCCGTCAGGCGACCAGCAGGAAGAGGCAATGTCAACCGGCTCCGCGCTGAGGCGTGTAGCTTTCCCATCGAGCTGCACCAGCCAGAGTTGCTGGCGGCGTCCGTGCTTGTAGCCGATGCCGTCCCATTGCTCATCCAGGCGGGTGTAAACAACGGAAGTTTTGCTGTTGTCGGGCTGCTGCTGGTCGTCCTCTGCTTTCCAGGCGCTGTGGGCAAGTAAGGCAGAACCGTCGGGTCGCCAGCTATATTCGCTTACTTCCTGGCTCAGCCGGCTGATTTGCTGAGCTTCTCCACCTTGCAATGGCAAGAGGTAAATCTGGGTTGCGCCGCTGCGGTCACTCAAGAAGGCCAGCGTTTGCCCATCAGGCGACCAGCGCGGCATCTGGTCATGCACCGTATACTCAAGATTCGTAAGTTGTCGCGCTATCTCTGATCTACCACCTTTCGCGCTCACCAGCCAGATCGCGCTGCTGGTAGCATTCTTCGCCGCGTCGCTTTGCTGCACTGTAAAGGCAATAGAGGAGCCGTCTGGTGAAAGTTGGGGATCGCCTACGATACGCAGAGCCAGCACATCATCCACCGACATGTAGGGATTCGGGTTCGTGGCTGGCGCGCTTGTGGCCGTGGGCGTCGTGAGCTCAGGCACTTCGATAGTGACAGCCTCGTTGGAGGTATCGCCGGAAATCGGGCGTGGCAGAGTGGACATATCATCGTTTTCAATCATGTTCGCGCTCCAATTGAATCTGCAAATTAGCCATGAAACCACTGTGCTTGCTTCCACTATACACTACAAACTGCATTACGAAAAGGCGGGTCTCTTGTTGCAAACGACAGTCTTTCCGAGTGTTTTTGTGCTATCATGACCGTGAAACGATTATTTAAGAGGGGCATAGGGAAGCGGGAGAATGTGTGGCCCCCCTAAAATTACCAATCAAAGTCGGTCATGTCATGCTGAGCGCAGCGAAGCATCTCTGTGCCGCCAGCGAGATGCTTCGCTGCGCTCAGCATGACAGATCACTACTGATCTTGGTCGTTAATATTCATCAGAACGGAGGGATCGTTTCGCAGGCGTATTCTGAACAGTCGCTCAAGTAGTAACTACTCTGGGAGGAGCCACAATTTTTGATAGTAAGCGAAGTGATGACGACCAGGCTTATCACCGTCACGCCTGACGATACTCTGAGTCATGCTGCCAACCTGTTACGTCAGTACCAATTTCATCATCTCCCTGTAGTGAGAAAAGCGCCCCTTTTTGGAAGCATAGATACAAAGCAGGGTCAACATCCTCTATTTGAAGGATTGCTCACCTCGCATGATATCGATCTGGCGGTAGTGGGAATAAGCTCCAGTGACATTTTGCACCAGCCCTGGCAAGAGCGGCGTGTTGTTGAGGTGATGCACCGCGCTAATATGCGCGTTACGCCCATTACAAGCGTTGCGGCGGCTGCCCGGATGCTTGTCGAACGCGGCCTCAACTGCCTGCCCGTGGTGGAGTATGAACAACCTGAACAAACGCCCGCAGCGCCGTCAGATGAACCTTTAACTCAACCCTTGCTGGTTGGGCTGCTCACTCGCAGCGACCTGTTGATGGCCCTGGCGCGAGCGCTTGGAGCGTTTGAGCCTGGAATGCAGTTAAGTATTGCGCTGCCTATGGGTGATCTTACTCCTCTGGCAAAAACCCTGGCGCTGGCTGCCGGGTTACATATCCAGGTGCGCAGCGTACTGGCGGCTCCACTGGAAGGAAACGTTCCACTCTCTGCAACGGTGCGCCTGGGGACGATTTATCCCGCTCCATTGCTGGTGCGTTTACAGGAAGAGCATATCGAATATGCGTTTGCGGATGCGCAATAAAATGAGGAGCGCTATGTCAAAGGCAAATGTCCCTGCGAGAGCTCGCCTGGCCTTTCATCCAGACGAACTGCGATATAACTTCGGGGCGGAACATCCATTACAGCCTGCTCGCATAGCCGCGCTGATGGATTTACTTGAAACATGTGGCCTCTGGAATCCTGCCAATGACGCGCTGCAACTTCCCCTGCGTTCCGCGACGCTGGATGAACTAAGCCTCGTGCATTCCGCCGATTATATCGCCGCGGTGCAGAAGCTTAGCGAAGCGGCAGACCCTGATACGGAGGAACAGCAGCGACGCTCACAACTCGCGCTGAAATATGGATTCGCCGATGGTGACACTCCTGTGCTGCCCGGCATGCACGAAGTCACCGCGCGCATTGCGGGCGGCTCACTGGTGGCTTTAAGCGCAGTGATGGGACTGCCTGAGGGCGGGAAGTACAGTTCTGAGGATGAGCAGCCGCTGCACGTTTTTCATCCCGCGGGCGGCTTGCACCATGCCTGGTCAGATCGCGCTTCAGGCTTCTGCGTCTATAACGATATTGCCGTAGCCATCGCCCACGCGCTGCGCGCGAGCGAAGCCAAGATTCTCTATATTGACTTCGACGCTCATCATGGTGATGGGGTGCAGCGCGCGTTCTACGATGAACCGCGTGTCATGACCGTTTCGCTGCATGAAACGGGACGATACCTCTTTCCAGGGAGCGGAGATGTGCTTGAACTGGGCGATGGTCTGGGGCGCGGCTATTCCGTGAATGCTCCCCTGGAACCGTTCACCGAAGATGATTCGTATATCGAAGTCATTGAAGCGTTGCTCACACCGCTGGTTATTTCGTTTGGTCCCGATGTGATTGTAACGCAGCATGGATGTGATACGCATGCCTGGGACCCGCTGACGCATCTCAGTCTTACTATGCGCGGTATTCAGGCGCAGATCAAACTGGCTCACCAGCTAGCGCACAGCTATTGCCAGGGACGCTGGGTTGCGCTCGGCGGTGGTGGATACGACCTGTATCGCGTGGTGCCGCGCGCCTGGAGCATGCTCTGGGCGGAAATGTCTGGACAAACGCTGCCTGAACGTTTGCCTGTTGAATGGATCGAGCATTGGCAACCTGTATGGCAGCAGGTTGAGCAACAAGATCAGGCGGCGCAGCAGGTGATGGGCAAGTCTGCCACTCCCACGGTTTTCCCGCTCTTATTTCAAGACCGCCCGCAAGATTTTCCCGCGCGGCCACGACGCTGGTCAATCAGCAGCGCCAATCGCCATACCGTTGCGCTGGTGCGCCATTTGCTGGTGCCTCCCTCTGTGCGCCAGGCATTCCCGGCTGCCCGGCGGCAATCCCCGCTGGCCGGATTGTTTGATCTCTTGCACCTGCAAGGAACTGCTACCCCTTCGCGCAGTAAGAGTATTGAAACGCAGGCAGGCACACTGCTCTTGCGTGACTTCTGCCCGCCATCCATGCTGGAGCGCCTGGCCGCAGACAAAGGGCTGCATGCTTTCGCGCGCCTGCCAGAGCGCGAGCATCAATTGTTGATGAGCATCGCAAAGCGACCTGACTGCGCTCTGACTATTGCCCATACTCCTGAAGGCGCGGTCGTTGGTGAAGTGACGCTGGCTCCCGGTGATGAATGGTGGGAAGGGTTGGAGAATGTGTATGAGGTTGCCATCGAGGTGAGCACAAACTGGCGCGGCTTTGGTGTGGCGAGTCGCTTGCTGGCCTTTGCTCTTGAACTTGATGCGCTGGAAGATATGATCCTCTTCGCGCTGGGCCTATCATGGCACTGGGATACCGAGGGTCTGGGCATGAATGTCTATCTTTATCGTGAGATGATTGCGCGCCTGTTTGCATCACAGGGCTTTGTCGAATATCCCACAACCGAGCCGAATGTCAGTATGGAGCCTGCCAATATCTTGCTGGCG
>DATGGW010000012.1:0-3862 GCA_035308345.1 Ktedonobacteraceae bacterium
GTCTTGCAGGTGAGCAACTGCTCAGGCTCGCTTTTCTCTGGCGGGTATTGCCGGATGGTGAAACCTAAGAAATCAAAGCCCAGCTGTCCCTGATACGACGACAGCGTGTGCGTGATATATGTTTTTCTGGAGTTCAGACCCAGTCCTATCTGCTTTAACCAGTTCTCCACCCTGGCGGCTGCTTTTTGTATCTCCTCAAGGTTGGAGTGGAACACGAGGAAATCATCGGCATAGCGGATCGCAAGTGGACTTTCCACCGCAGGGTTGCCGGTGTCGCTGTCTATGATGGCTGTTTCCATTCCGTGAAGCGCTACATTCATGAGCAGCGGTGAGAGGGCGCCTCCTTGCGGTATACCCGTTTCGCTTGGAACGTAGGCGCCTCCATCCCTGATACCAGCTTTGAGCCAGGCATTGATGGCCTGCCGCAGTGCGGGGTAGGTCTGGAGCTTGTCAAGTAACACCGCCTGGTTGATGTGATCGAACGCCCCCTCAATATCCGCAACCAACACGAAGGTGGGGTGATGTTCAATTGCGAGCAAAATGGCTCTTATAGCATCATGTGCGCCGCGACCAGGACGATACCCGTAACTATGCGGTTCAAATTGCGCCTCCCATTCTGGTTCCAGTGCCATTTTCGCCAGCGCCTGCCTACAACGATCGAGCATCGACAGGATGGCGAGCGGACGCCGTTCTGCTGTTCCTGGCTTGGGGATCCACACGCGTAGAACGGGCCTGGGAGGCTGCTGCTGCCAGTGGTCGGGGTGAATGGCGGAAGCCAACACCATGCGACCTATGGGGGACGGATTTGACCCCATCGATTCCCGCAGTGTCTTTGCCATCGTTGTCCTGGGTCACATGATGGACTGCCAACAGTCGGGCAGCTTCCGACTCCATCAAGAGTTGTTGCTGGCTGTGAACTGCCAGCTTGTCACCGTGCTGACTGGCTTGATAGATGTGCTTTTGCATGCGCAACACATGCTGCTCAAACGCCTGCCAGGGCAGCTGATGCCAGGCCTGACTCTCAGGATCAGGTGTCTGTCGTGAACGCTCGGTCCCGGGCGCTTTCATCTGATGTGCTCGACTCACTTTCATTCAACAGGGCTTCTAAGCTTATAAGAGGTACACCTGTTCCTCCCGCGGCAGCTCACCCCGACCCAGTACCTCCACCTTCGGGAGGCATGCTCCACACAGGCTGTAAATCCGTACTGTGTCCTCGCGTTGATGGACCTCCTCCAGCAGGCGCGCCTCCAGAACCATGCGCTGTTTGCGATCCAAAAAGCACTCGAACACGCTGTACTGCACCCACGTCCCAAAGCCGGTGAGCGCCATATGCACACGCATCCGCCGTCGATCATCAGGAATATCGTAGCTCACGACATAGAGCAGGCATTCGTCGCGAGATCGCTGTTGCCGACTCATGGCTCACCTGACATTCAAAGGCAGATAGGCTGGTATCTCGCCTGTTAACCACTTCCCTAGCAGTCTGACTTGCAACTCCATACAACGCCGGTAGCTGGTGCGATAGCCGAAATGGGGATGCTGAATTTCATCCTGAAGACGCTCCTCAAACCTGGCATAAAACGTCTTGCGTGCCTCTGGCCTCAGATACACGGCGCCGCCCAACTCCTCCTGGAAATCCTGCGCAGTCAGCATGCGGCGATTGATGATGTTCAGAACCACCGAATCGGCGATGATCGGACGAAATTCCTCCATCAAATCCAGGGCCAGGGCAGGACGACCATAACGTGGCTGATGCAGAAATCCTACATAGGGATCAAGACCCACCATCTCGATGGCGGAAGACACCTGCTGCAACAACAGGGTGTAACCTAAGCTGAGCATAGCATTGATCGGATCCAGCGGCGGACGCCGGCGGCGACGGGTAAATGTCATCGGGTCTCGCAAGAGCTTGCCGAAGACAGCAAAGTAGGACGCAGACCCATTCCCCTCAAGCCCCAGCAGCGAACCGACAGTGGTAGTGCGAGGTATCTGCTGAATCATCGTTTGCATCGCCAGCGTGGCTGCCGTTATTTCAGCGTCCTGCGATGAGCGATTTGCGCGCATGAGCATGGTCCGCATATTCTCCAGCTTGCCTTTCACACATGCTCGGGCTATCTCCAGGGCACGTTGTGCATCAAAATGCGCGCGGTATTGCTCGCACCGCACCAGGGCATTTTTCGCCATAGGTGGTGAAAGCCTACCACGAAATTGGCCGTACATCGAGAGAAAACACACCTCTATCCCTGCCTCTAATAAGGTATGCAGTGCCGGTGTCGTCAAAGTCACATTGCCCGACACGACCACCTGCGATACCTTTATGAGTGGCACCTCAACGGTATGTTTATCCGGGTATTGCACAATCAGGTATTCAGCTTGCTTCTTTACTATCGACTCTTGTTCATTCAGATAAAGTGTGACCATTGTTCTTCAATATCCCTTTACACATAAAAATTGCATTATCATCTACAGCCCTACATTGTTCCAATCTTCCTCATAGCCAGCACTTCTCTTGGCAAACAGAGCGGCTCCAGGCTGCACTCACGACACTTCGGGTGGAGGTCCGGCAGCGAAGTGGCTGTTGCCTGCTTACCCACCAGTGGCGGAGGCAGCTCCCCCCGCTCCAGCAAAGTAAAAGCCAGTTGAACGGTCTCCTCAGTGTGCTGGCGCAACTCCTCGGTAAACATCACCTCTTCGCGATGCGCTGAGCCGAAGTAAAAGATGGAACCACATGGAATACGAGTGGCAAGCATCTCCTCCAGGCAAAGGGCCTGAGCACAGAGTTGCACGTGATTGTTCAGCCACTGCCCCCACTTCCCTTTCTTGTATTCGATAGGCTTGAAGCGGCCATCCTGCTCTTCCACAACGTCAGCAAATCCGCTCAAACGCAGCCGATCCGACCATACCCACACACGTCGCAGCATGGTTACGCCATCTTCGCTTGTAGTATGTCCACTGTCGCTCATCCTATGGCGCATCTTTCCCTCCACCACATGAGCATTTTCCATAAACTCGCCAAGAGCGCATTCATAATAAAAACAGCGAGAGCAATACTCCAGCGTGCTCAGATAGGAGATAGAAAGCATATCCAGCTCAATTTCGTCAGACATATTCAGCCACCTTATATGAGACGCACCTGTCCCATCCCCATCGCTGTCTTATACCCAATGCCGCAATAAAACGCCAAATGCGCCAGTAGCAATATCTGCTGCCGTACCATCAATGGAGCCCCCTCCGATGTTGCTTCATCCGGCCCGCGCAGGTGATAGGTGCAACTACCCACAAAGCCGCGCTGCGCATGATGGGCAAAGCAGACCTGGTGTGGTCGCAGCGCATAATCACTGATGACCATTCCCTCATTCTCAATGTATCGCTCAACCAGTTCACTCTGTACCATACCCTCCATCTCTGGTGGCGCCAGATCTCGCCAGCGCCTGGCCAACCCTGGGAAGATGTACTGCGGCAAAGGCAGCAGCGCATGATGGCCGCCATACACCTGGCTTTCCTTATTGGCGCGATTGAATGTCGTCAGTGAGGCAAATTCCAGCTGCAGCGTTTCAACGCGCCCCAACCTGAGCGTCCTTGCCCAGTCCACCAGCTTGCCGAACGAGGTACAGTCGGCCCAACCTGAAGACTCACCGGACTCAGCAATGACCTCTTCCAGCAGGAACTCCTGCTTGCCAAGCTGCATAAACGGGAGTTCTTGCCCTTTTGACCTGGCCGCATTGAAACGCATCAGCGCATCGTACAGCAGCGGGAACAACTCGCCGAGCAGCAAGGTGATGCGCACGGGGTAGGTTTTCTCCGGGTCCAGTGGGAGGTGCACATTATTGCGCTCTGCCTCGCGCATTCTCGCCTCTGAAAA
>DATGGW010000013.1:0-17858 GCA_035308345.1 Ktedonobacteraceae bacterium
TGCGCATCCATCTGGCCCAACAGGTAGGGTTGAGTGCGTTTGTGATGCATCACTTCTGCGATGAGAGCGACATCATCCGAGACCAGCAGCAGCCGAACGCCGTCACGAACCAGCTTGATGCGTCCATAGCGGCTGATATATTCGCGTACCTCGACAACGATATTCGACGGGATGTCGTATTTGCTGTAGCGTACCAGCAATTCCAGAATCATTGGCGCGTCCATCCCACCGGCAGCCGCATTCCAGAGAGAAAGCGGCGAGAGTCGATAGGTATGGATATGTTCAGGCGACTTTTCTAATTCCGCGAACTGGGCCAGCGCATCACGGGCTTCAGCATGCAGTGGGTGATCGACTTCCAGCAAAATGGTGCGATCACTTTGGACAATCAATGGGTTGTTTGGATTCATCTCCCCTACACTCCAGGCATTTCCGCCCATGTCTTGATATATTTCATGATAGTGGTGAGAGCGGCTTCTTCATAATCACGCATCAGGTGACGCGCCCCAACAATCACTTTAATACCCTTTGGGCCTTTAAGTTGCTCAACAAATGGTTCAAGCTTGAACAGGGGACAAATTTCATCAAATTCGCCCGTCACAAAGAGTTTGGGGCGCTCAAACGCTCTGGGTAACCCATTGGCTGCGCGATACAATGGCAGGCTGATCGCCACGATGGTTCGAATACGCGCATCAAAAGGTGCGTACAGCAGCGCTATATACGCGCCGAACCCATGTCCCACTATACAGACTTTGGATGCATCCGCGCCCGGTTGCGCCAGCGCGTAGTCGACGGCTCCGGCGAGGTCGAGCGGTTCCAACCGCCCATCGCTTTGTTGCCCCTGGCTTTTACCCACGCCTCGAAAGTTGAAACGAAGCGCGATCATGCCCGCTTCGGCAATCCGCCGCGCCAGTAAGACAGTCAAAGTCTCGTGCATGTCACTGCTGGCGGGCTGTGGATGGCAGAGAATCACTACCGGAGCATGTTTTTCCACGCCCGGCAAATGCGCAAATCCTTCCATAAGAAAGGAGGGTTGCCCGCGACTTGGAAACATGACCGGTTGTTCAGTAGTTGTTGGTGCTGATGACATTGTCCACGCCTGTTTCTAGTGACCTGTTTGTCTATTACCCTGTCATCTTATCGCAGTCCTGACCTTGCGTCAACTATGCAATTCCGGCAGAACTCCTGTCATTTTTAGTTTTCAGCCACATATACCCTTTGCAGATGCGTCTAAGAATGTTATACTGATTAGTGGTAATGTGTAACATCAGCATTTATGCGTAATAAAAATGAGTTATATGTATATATATCTGTGTGAGGGTGGTACTTTCGCTATTTTTCGCTGGCTATAACCCTCTCACAGTGAGTTTCTGTCTATGCGTAATCCTTCGGGGGAAGGATTTCGATGGACTTCTTGCTGATAGTGCGTTTGGACGTGTGTGGAGTGTCGTGGGGCAATGCGGCAATCATAATCCCCGCACCATCGAGGCGAGCAATCGCTGGGATTTGATTGGAAAGAACATATCACATTGTTCTTTCCGCCGTACTTTAGTTGTAGTCACAAACAGTTGTGGGGTGAATGGCTCACAGGCATGCTGGAGAGGTGAGCCAATATCTCTACAAATTAAGAGGCAGGAGTGTTTATGGCCAACATTTTAGTCGTCGAGGACGAACGAGTAATTGCAAAATTACTGAAGGAAACACTACAGATCGAGGGGTATCAAGTTGTTACCGTCCTTAACGGCGAAGATGCTGTACAATATGCCTTACGAGAAACGCCACACCTGATTGTCCTCGATTTAATGCTTCCCGGCATTGATGGTTACGAAGTTGCTTGCCGCCTGCGCAGTCACCCGAAAACCATGCATATCCCCATCATCGCCCTGAGTTCCTTTGACGGACTCTCGGATAAAGTGCGCGCTTTTGAGATTGGGGTTGATGACTATATCACCAAACCATTTCTGACCGATGAGTTACTGGCTCGTATCCGCACGCAGATTCGTCGCGTCCAGCAAAACTATCTTTCCCCCTTGATTGGCCTCCCCGGCGGTTTGCAGGTGGAGTTGGCTATCAAGCATAAGCTCAATAGCCTGGAACCGTGGAGTATCCTTTATCTCGATCTGGATAATTTCAAAGCATTCAATGATGTCTATGGGTTCTTAACAGGCAACGACATCATTCGCCTGGTTGGGCGTATCTGTCAACGAGTGGTGCGTGAATATGGTAATCCCGATGATTTTGTCGGGCATATCGGCGGCGACGATTTTGTGGTGGTGACGACCCCTGACTGCTCGAATTTGCTTTGCCAGCAGATTAGCGAAAACTATAAAGAAGAAAGCGCAACTTTTTATCGCCTTGAAGACCTCAGGCGTGGCTCGATCAGCGGCGTAGACCGCAAGGGTCGTCCCTATCAGTTCCCCCTGGTCTCCTTGTCTATTGGGGTAGTCAATAATCATGTGCGTCGTCCGCAAAGTATTCGAGAAGTCAGCTACCTGGCAGCAGAGGCGAAGTATTATGCCAAGCAATCCACCGGCAACGTATTTCATATTTCCCCTCGTCGCGACATGCTTAGCCAGGAAAATGTTTACGCTCCACTTTAAGCGCATTAACCTCGTCAGGGTGGGGCGACCCTTGTGGTGTGGTCGCCCTGGTAAGTATCACATAGGAGTAAACTACTACGACTCAGGACGAAAAACACCCGGAATATATCTTGAGCGCCGAGGCGGATGAGGCGCGGCGAGCAGCCGAAAAAGAAAATGCCAGGCGTGTCATGCGGGAAAGCGGACTGGCTGAGATGCTCAGAACCCTGAACACCAACGCCTTGAAGGGACGTGGTACTTTTCACGAGTATGATACGATGGTGCTTCTGCGCTGGGGCACCAGTTATACTCGTCGTCACCTCTGGATCGAAATCAAAGGCAATACCATTCGCTTCCGGCTCTCGCCTCATCGCCAGTGCAGCGCGCCTGTCCCACTTTGTGACGGCGAATATCACACCTTCACCAGCGACATGTGGGCCAATCGCGCCCTGCTGCTCAATGAACTGAATAAATACTATGCCAGGCCGGTCGCTGAAACATCTTCGGACTAATCCTGCTACGTTTGAGGTTCGAGCGTAAGGATGCGCTCCATACTCACTTGATTGAGAAATCCTCTGAATGCCTTATAGTTCTGGTCACTGTAAAACTCTTTTTGTTGTGTTTCACCTGGCCAACTTAAAAGGTTTAAGAAGGTAGAGCCGGGTGTGCTTTCCTGCCCTGAGGTCATGCCATTGCCAGGGTGAGTCACAGAGTCTACATTCTTGCCTCGCGTCAAGAACGCGAACGCCAGTGTCGGTTGCATAGCCTGGCGCTGCAGGCTCTCGATCCAGGCTCGTTGAACACGCTCGGCCTGGTCTGGTCGCACGGTGGCCAGGTGCATTGCTGCTATGGTTGGCTGCGCGGATGGGCGGCTATAGCCCCAGAGGTAATGCATCTGCCATTGCTCAGGCGCGGTTGTGAGGAGTTCGCTGCTTGAATTGAGCAAGAGTTCTCCGGGGTTATGGCGTTCCTGCGCCTTTTGCCAGAATTCTTCATCTTCCCACGAGGTGAGCATAAGATAACAGGCGTCGCCACCTCTGCCTGCATATAAACGCGCATTGATCATGCCAGGCGCATTCTTCACGGTATCTACGACCAGCCGCACTCGTGTCAGGGCCTCATCGTTGAGTCCTCTAGTAGTGTGCGCCAGCGTTGCGACCAGTAGTTCCATATTGCATTTTCACCTGCTATCTTTTAATCACCGCACATGCGGCATGACTTCGTTGGCAAACTTCTCGATCTGCTCCATTCTATCAGGCCAGCGCGGCGCCATGAATTGAAGAGCCAGGTGTTCGACGCCGCTATCCCGGTATGTCCTGATCGCCTCCACCAATTGCTCGGGAGAGCCGCGTAAGTATCGCTCATCCTGTGGCACAGGCTGCCGCGTCAGTTCAACTGGCCGGCAGCAGGTCAGCTTAATGTATTGTGGATCGCGCCCGGCCTGCTCAGCCAGGCGCAGCACATTGTCATATCCGGCCCGCAATTCGGTGGGAGTAATCTCCACATAGTATGGAAACCATGCGTCGCCATACTTCGCCGTGCGTTTCTGCGCCGCGCTGCCCTCTCCGCCGATCCAGATAGGTATGCGCGGCTGCTGTATGGGTTTGGGATAGAAGGCCAGGTCACGCAGGTGATAATAGCGGCCTTCGAAGGTGGTGTGTTCTTCTGTCCAGAGGCGAGCAACGACTTCCAGTTGCTCGTCGGTGATGCGACCGCGCTCCTTGAATGGCACACCCAGGGCTGCGAACTCCTCCTCCATCCAGCCCACGCCCACGCCCATAATCAGGCGGCCTCGTGAAAGCTGCTCGATGGATGCCGCCACACGAGCCCAGTACAATGGGTGACGATAGGGCAGTACCAGCACGCTGATGCCGAGCGTGATCTTCTCGGTGCAGCCTGCCAGAAAAGCCAGGCAGGTGAATGAATCCAGAAAAGGCCGGTCGGGAGGAACGATGAACTCGTGATTTTCACTATAAGGATATGATGTGTCGATCTTCCAGGGCGTTACGACGCGGTCAGCCGACCAGATGGCATCGAAGCCCTGCGCCTCCGCGCTGCGCGCCGCCGCTATCAACGTATCCGGCCCGCTGGCGCGGCCTGAAATCGGCAAAAATACCCCAAGTTTCATCGTTCCCCTTCCCGTAGTATCCTTCTTCTTGACTCGTATAGGGGCGACCCTTGCGGTCGCCCTGGAACTCGGTTTCCGTCACCCGACAATTTGCAGGCTGCCATCATCCTGCACGCTCACAATTACCGGCGATACCTGCGTACTCGTCACCAGGATGCCTGCTGTTTCGTGCAGCCGAATGGGGCTGCTGACGCCCGCGAAGCGCTCTTTGCTGATGAGCTGCACCAGTTCGGCTCGTGTTGGCAGGGCAATTGTCGCCGTTTTTGTTGTCTGGGTCGGAACCATCGCTCGCGCCACCAGCTCAACGCCATCGGCGAAAAGCAATCCGCCTTGGTCCAGGATTGCCGCGCCGCTGCAATGCGTGCCGGGCGCGGCGAATGAAGTGCAGAAGCTGGCGTAGAACTGTTTGGGCCACTCGTTATTATCCGGCGGGCGCACGGCGGAGATCAGCGAAACGTAGATGCGCGGCAGCGTTAGCTGATGCTGTCTTGCCCATTGCACCAGTTCCTGCAGCGCGGTAGGATGCACAAATTCGCCGCCGATCATCAATATTGGTTGTTCGTTGGTGGGTAGCTGTGCGATGTCTTGCGCCAGGGTAATCACATCGTTGGTAAGCAGCGGCGCGAAGATCAAATCCGGGCGTGTTTTGGCCAGAAGCGCATCTTTTAAGCCATCCAGTAAATCTTGCGGCGAGGCTTGTGGTCGCCCGTTCGCATCCAACAGCCCGCTTGCGACTGCCGTTTCGCGCGCCACAATCTGCGCACCCCTGTACCTGCCGAAGTTGGAGGTGAAGCCGTCGGCAGACCCAACCGAAGATGGATTGCTGGGATCATAGAAAATGGCCACGTGATGCGCATGTAACTGATTATAGGCATAATTCGCCGCCAGCCAACTCTGGTTTGCGTCATCCGGCGAGAAGCGAATAAAAGCGAAGCCGGATGCGCAGTGTTGATAGAGCGATGTTTGCTGCAGGAGGCTGATAATAAATAAGCCGGTCGCAGTCGGTGCAATCAATGGTACGCCAGCCCTGCACAGCGCGGGTAATACTAACTCGACCAGGCTGCTCGGCGCGAGCCCCAGCACGCCTAATAGAGGAAGCGGGCTGCCAGCGAGCAGGCCAAATTGCTTCAGATTGGGAGACGCGGCCAATGACACGATGTCGTTGGCGATTTGCAGCGCGCCCTGTTCGACGCCCGTTGTATTCGCCAGGATGAGGTAGAGCAGAGGTGTATCCGGCGTTTGCATGGCGATATCGTTGTATTCCTGCTGCGCGATATATGCCCCGATGAGTTCCTGCGTGTAGGCGGCATAGAGGATATGGCGGTCGGTGCCACCCTGTGGATCAGCAATGCCGGGGCCGCTATCAAAGGCCACGACAAGCGCCCCGTAAGAACGACCAGACTGGCGGACCTGTAAATCCTCGTGATAGATGGCAGCTTCAGCGCCGTTGCAGCCGGTGGTATCCGTGCTTACTACGCTGGCAGCCGTTGCCAGCAAGGTCCCGGCCTTTGTGAGATTTTGCGCCTGCAGCGCCTGGGCTGCTGCCCGCTTATCCTGGTAGCTGCTGGCATTACAGGCATCGAATACTTTCAGGCCGTCGCTTAAACCAATTCCGTCGGGTGTTGGGATAATGACCTTATGAATAGGAGCATGATAATAGCGTGCATCGTCCCAATGGATGGCAACGAAGACACTCAGCGTGGAGACGAGGAGTAAAAGAATCAGCGTGCCATAAGCAAGCGCCATGGGCGACATGGGAACCTGGCCGCCCCGGAAGAAGCCCGTCACTTCCCAACCAATCGCGCTGAATGGATCGCGCACCTTGCGCCGCCTGTATTTGCGGCTGGCTTTTGCCTCCTGGCGGAAAAGATCGAGCAGCACCAGGCATCCGGATTCGCAGGTCTCCAGGTGGGCCTGCACTTCGGGATAGAGTGCTGCCACATTCTCACCGCTATCCATCGCTTCCGCGTACTCTTTCAGTCGCTTGCGGCATTGCGCGCAATCGAGCGGCCCTTCAATTACTGCCGGAAGAGTTTGTGGCGCGGGCGTCTTTGGAGGTGTTAGCGGTGTGATGGTGGGCGCTGCTGGTCTGGGCGTTGCGGCAACCGGCTCCGCTGCCTTTTGCGCAGTAGTTGGCGCGTTAAATTCCACGCGGGCTGCCGCCAGGGTAGCAATTTCTGTCGATGGTGAAGTCGGCGGAGCAGCCTCTTTGTATGGGGCTGGCGCATATGCCTCAAACGCTGAATCAGGTTCTATCGCGCGGCGTGGCCTCTTTTTCTTGCGCGGCGGACTGATGTAAGGTGGGGAAGAGAGACAGCGCACGCAGCTTACTAAATGCTGCTGCGCAGCCTCTACTGCTTCTTCGGGTACAGCATCGGGGTCCATGTCGCGTTCGACAAGCACAGAAATGGCGAAAGCGCACGCTGGCGGCAAATGTTCGTCGATTGCCATCAGCATCCTCCATACATACAACGATGACTATTCACGAGCAAAGGAGCGCAAGGCATAGGTGATCTGCTCTTCCAGCGTCATAGGTCGATCTTGAGGAATCCTTGAAAGCGCGGCCTGCGCTTCCGCAGCGGAGTATCCCAGACCCATCAAGGCTTCCAATACTTCGGATTGCAATTTCCCCGATGGCGTCAGTGATGCCGCGCCTCCCATAGCGGCCAGCGCCGGAAGTTTCCCCTTCAGCTCGAACACTAACTTGCCTGCAAGCTTTTTGCCAACCCCCGGAGCCAGCGATAAGCGGGTAATATCTTCGTCCGCGACGGCCTTGTAAAACGTGCGCGCGTCCATCGTGGAGAGCAGCGCTAAAGCAATCTTTGGCCCAACCCCGCTGATCGTTATAAGCTGTTCGAAGGCGTCTCGTTCCTCTTCACTCGCAAAGCCATAGAGGGCCATGCCATCCTCGCGCACCTGAAAATGCGTGTGTAGCGTGACTTCCGCGCCCACATCGCCCAGGTGGCTCAAAGTAGAAGAGGGGGTGAAAATACGCAAGCTAAAGCCGCCAACACGAATAACTGCGTGATCTGCTCGCCGCGCTTCAAGTACGCCGTGAATGCTGGCAATCATGATTCTGCCTTCCCTCTTCTATAGATTAACATCTGGCACGAAAATTCGCATCAAATTAGGAGATTTGGATGCACGCCAATGATAATAGATGTAATCGGTATTGGGTGTCAATGGGTTGCCTGATATGATAGAACAAAGTATAATCGCCAATGGGGTTCGATGCCAGTCAATAACTTTGTGTGAAAAGGTATGTAATCGCGTTTATGAAAAAAGATAGTTCGACAGCGTTAGAGCGTGAGGATTCCGCTGAAGTGGCTCCCATCAGGCATCCCATCTTTCAACTTGTGCGGCCTGCACTAGTAGTCGGCTGTCTCTATATCCTCTTGATCGGCCTGGATTTTCTCATAAACCACCACCACCCTATTTATTATGTCCATATTGGTCCGAGATTCGTGTATCACGATCCACATGCTCTAGCCGGTTACGATGGCCAGTTCTACTACCAGATAGCTCGCGACCCGCTTCATGCTGCCCCATTCATAGATAAACCTGCCTATCGCTACCAGCGCATTGTCTATCCCCTACTGGTTGCTGCCCTGAGCTTTGGACAGGCGAGGCTCATTCCCTATATGCTCTTGCTGGTCAGTTTCGTCTCTATCGTGCTCGGCACCGAATTGTTTGCGCGTTTGCTCATTAAAAAGAACCTGTCCCCCTGGTATAGCCTCGCCTTTGGCCTCTACTTTGGGCAGGCCGCCGCCTTTCTGTTCGATTTAACCGAGCCGCTGACGTATTTGCTCGTCTGCCTGGGGCTTTTCCTGCTGTTCCAGAAACGTCCCACTTTCGCGGCGATTATTTGGGGCCTGGCAGTGCTCTCACGCGAGACCGCTATCCTGTTTCCCCTGGGCTACATCCTCATGTATCTTTATCAGAAGCGCTGGCAAGACGCGTTGCGTTTTTTTCTCCTGTCTATCGTTCCTACCGTCGTCTGGTACTTTATCGTCGGACTGCTCTTCCATACTAATGGACTTTCTGGCGCGCCGCCTTTTGAACGGATACCATTTCAGGGGCTCTTTTACTTCTACAACGATCAGCGTTTGTTCTGGCCGCTCGTCCTTCTCATGTTAATTCCCACCCTGTTGAGCATTTTTCTCGCGCTTAAAGAGGTCTTTCAACATCATTGGAAGAACGTATCCTGGCTGATCTGGCTGCTCAACCTGGTCCTGGTTACCAATATGTCGCGCCTCACATATGCGGGACTTGTCTCAGCCGGACGCCTCTCTATTGGCCTGGTGCTGGCAATGCTCTTGCATGGGCTGTATACCAGAAACAAGACGATCCTCCGGGTCAGCCAGGTCTATGCTCTGACTTTTCTGTTCTATGCCATCAGTATCCTCTTTATAGCCCCGGTTTGATAATTTTGAGCGGCAAAACGACTTGACTACTTTTACGGGAATGTCTTAAATAGGTCACGCAGATCGGTGGCATTAGCTGCGTCGCCCAGAAGGGGAGTCACCCCAAAAATCTCCTCTAATGTGCGTAGTGTTGAGCTATGGGTATAGTGAATCGTGTTCGAGTAGCCGCCCCCTTTCGCGTCATGAGAAAGCACGATCATCCCGATAGGACCATCCCCACCACTCTCGCCCTCATCCCAGGTGATGAAGACGATACCGTCGTTCTTGTATGCCTGCGAATTGAGAATGGTCGGGAGGTTCTGTGCAAGCCAGGTATCACCTTGTTTTACCGAATCGTTGAGAGGCGCACAGGTGTTGTGCATGTCATCGCATAGGTTCGGCGTGATGAAGTTGTAGCGTCCCTGGGTATTCTGCTGCAGGTCGGGGGCCAACTCGCTGTAAGGTCGAATATGCGCAATGCAATAGGGTGATTGCGGATCGCCGTTGTTCGTGACATCGTCGAAGAAGACCATCGGATCGTGTTTCGGGGCGTATAAACCATTGATAGTAAGCGGGCACACCGTGCCGCTAATGCCTTCTTGATACGACTTCCAGGAGATATGGGCATTGTTCAGGAGGGTGACAAGATGCTGTGTCGTGCTCTGGTGAGCGGCGTTCGGAATAGCGTCCTCGCTGACGCCAAAATTTGTTCCGGCCTCAAGCCACAAATAGTTCGGTTCGCTTGGGTGAATACCTGGCGGGTTGAAATACTGTTCAGCATATGATGCCATTGGCAGGAGCGTATTGTTGATGTAGGGTGCAGAAGGACTACCCTTGATATCCGACCAGTTGTGATTCTCCATCACAATCAGGAAGACGGTTTTATTGCTTGCCTCGGTCGTAGGAGTAGCGACCGGAGCTGTAACATTGACCTGGGAGGTAGCTGTAGCGGGAGGGTTCACCACTGTCTGCTGCGCTGTCCTGGCAGAGAAGAGTATCACACTTCCCACAATAACGATGATTACCAACCCGATGAGCACAATCAGCCATCGAGGAATTGATCGCGGCATTAATCCACCTCTATAAAACTAGGCGAACAGCACTAAGGTACAGGGACCGGTGAATATCATACTGTCCTGAAATGAAAAATGGATGAAAGGATTAAGGATTAGAACTTATAGGCTATAATGTTGCGCTTTATTTGCTTACTGATGTCCAGGCGATGTTATTAACATCTTATGTAACCGTCCTCATTTATAGAGATAGGAATGAGATATTCCAGCAGAAGCTGCCTCATCTAATTGAGTAAAACAAAGAAGGACGTGTAAAGAAAATGTCTATAACGCAGAGTAACAGCCGGAAAAAGAGGTTCCCTCACAATCGTTCTCTCTTTATTTTTGGCAGCGTTTTGCTAGTTTGCCTGGTGGGCGGAAGTGCATTTTTTGCTCTCGCGCACTCCAACGCTGGAATTCCTACTCCATCCACTAAACCGGGCGCCGTGAAAGCAACGCAGGCTCTAAAACCAACTGCTACCACTCAGAGCAAGAGTGCAAAGCCCAATCCAGATTTTAGCTTTACAGCTGCCGGTGATTATGGACAAACGAGCTATACCACAGCAAATCTGAACTATATTGCGCGGTCTGGAGTGAAATTTCACCTGGGGCTGGGAGACTTCGACTATGATCCGAACACCTCTGCAGATGCCTGGAGCGCGTATGCGAAAAGTCATCTTCCACCCAACTTCCCCTTTGAGATTGTTGCCGGGGGCCATGATATTCAAATTGACACGCTGGCGGCAGACTTCCCGGACCGCATCGGCAACATCTCAGGAACCTATGCCAAGGAATACTCATTTGATTATCCTCCAGGCGCTCCATTAGCCCGCTTCATCATTATTACGCCAAGTCAGATACTGCCTGGATATGACTATGGTATCGGAAGCGTTCACTACAACTGGGTAGCTCAAAAGATCGATGAAGCACGAGCAGCACACATCGAGTGGGTGATCGTGGCGATGCACCAATTTTGCTTCGTTATCGACAGTACCTCCTGTGCGAACCAGGATTTGCTGGATATGCTGATTAACAAGAAAGTCGATTTGATTCTGCAAGCGCAAAAGCACACCTATCAGGCCAGTAAACAGTTATCCCTCAATAATACAACCTGCCCAACACTGCCCATCACGAGCTACAATCCCAATTGTGTCGTCAACGCGACGAAAAGCTTAATTAAAGGTGCGGGTTCGGTGATCGTCGTTACGGGCACAGGAGGCACAGTTCCCTTGCTTCCCATCGACAGCTCTGACCCGAAGATAAACTACTTTAGAAGCTGGATGGGTGCCAATGTGAATCAGACGTTCGGCGTATCTCAATTTACTGTAACAATGTCCCAAATAACTATGAAGTTTGTTCCCCTTTCGGGAGGAAATTTTACGGATAACTTCACTATAGAGAGTGTATCCCAGAGTATAGCTCATCCCTGACTTCTGTGATGCTATAAGGCCAGATAATTGCGCTATCCGCTGACGAGCGAGTTCGCGCGCAGCAAAGGCGAGGTGTGCAGATGGCAGATAGCGACGGCTGCTGCATCCGCGGCATCGTCCGGGCGAGGAACGGCTTTCAGCTTGAGTAGGATGCGCACCATCTCGCCAACCTGCTCTTTCTTCGCGCTGCCATAGCCGCTCACTGCCTGCTTGACCTGCATGGGCGTATATTCTGCTATCGAGAGTCCGCCGTTTGCCAGCGCCAGCATAGCTACGCCGCGCGCCTGGCCGACCGTTAAGGCGGTGCGCGCATTTTTGGCAAAGAACAACTCTTCCATCGCTGCTTCATTGGGGCGATAGGTGGCTATGATCTCACACAGGCGCTCATATATCTGCTGCAATCGCTGCGGGTGCGGCATGCTCGCGGATGTCGTGATAACATCGCAGGCGATCATGCTCAGCTCGCTGCCCTGCGCAGCCACGACCGCGTACCCGACGATGGCTGTGCCAGGGTCGATACCCAGGGCAACGCGTATGCCGGGTCTTGTTGCGTGCTGGTCGCCCTGGTCAGGCAGCATATTCAATCATCCTATTCCTGATACGAAGTGGCAAATTCTTCAGGGAAGTCTGCGTTGGTATACACGTTTTGCACGTCATCCAGATCTTCAAATTTCTCTACCAGGCGCATGATCTGGTGCGCCACCTTCTCTTCGTTCAATTCTACCTTCGTCTTGGGAATCATGGTGCTTTCAGCCTTCATGACCTTGTACTTTTTAGCTTCCAGCGCCTGGCGCATCTTCTCAAGATCGGATGGGTCGGTGTAAATAGTGATGGTCTCATCGTCCGGTCCAACGGGGTCAACATCATCTGCGCCCATATCGATGGCTTCGAGCGACAACTCGTCGGGATCGTGCCCCTTGAGTTCTACTTCAACTACACCTTTGGCCTCGAACAGCCAGTCAACGCAGCCATTTTCACCCATGTTCCCGCCGTTGCGGTTAAAGGCGTTGCGTACCTCGGCGACGGTGCGGTTGCGGTTCTCGGTCAGGGTCTGCACCAGCATGGCAGTCCCGCCTGGCCCATACCCCTCGTAGGTGATCTCCTCCAACTGTGAGCCTTCACCTCCGCCCATAGCGCGCTTGATGGTGCGCTCGATGTTATCCATTGGCATATTCGCATCGCGCGCGCGCTGCACTGCCATACGCAGGCGGAAGTTCGTGTTGGTATCGCCGCCGCCGCCTTCGCGCACTGCAACCACGATTTCACGCCCCAGGCGGGTGAAGAGTTGTCCTCTTCGCGCGTCGTTCACCCCTTTGGAACGACGAATTTGCGCCCATTTAGAATGACCTGACATATTTTTACTCCTGTTTCATCTTCAGGCTGCACCCGTTACGAAAAATAGATTGGTACACACCATGTGTTTGTAAGTAATACTGTTAGTAGCATTTTAACATGTACCCCCGCTAACCGTCGAGGGGAATCATGACGGTGGGGTGGGCTTGTGAATTATCATGGCGATCCCTTGCGGTCGCTATGCAAAACTGGGCTTGCCCCAGCCATGTACGGCATCCGGTTAGTCTCTCTTCAACCACTCCTCGATAGCCTGGTTAACAGCCCCTGGTTGTTCGCGCATCACATAGTGTCCAGCGTCCGCGATAAGGCGCAATGTCGACCCTGCAATATGCTCGTGCAGGTACTGGCTGTATTTGATGGGCGTCAGGCGGTCCTCGGCTCCACAAATAATCAGCGTGGGGAGGTGGATTTCTTGCAGCCGCGCCATGCAATCAAAAACGTTGCAGGCCGCCAGGTCGCGATGAAGTATATATGACGCCGGCCTGGTCTGCTCCTGTAGCACATCATCAACCATAGTTGTCGCGTGCCTGGGGGTGAATGACAGCGCCTTCAATTGCTTAGTGGCGGCGTCGGGCGCTGTGCGCGTCGCTTCGAGTAGGTCTGGGAGGACACGCAGACGCGCGCCCGTTCCGATTAAAATCAATCCGCCCAGTTCGTCACCATAATCCAGGCCCATCGCCAGCGCAATCGCTCCACCGAGCGAATGACCGGCAATCATAGGGCGTTCCACGCGCAGTTCATCGAAAATGATAGCATGCGCCGCCCTGGCATAGTCCTGCACGCTCGCCTCCTGTGGCAGCGTATCGGCACGCTGTCCGTGTCCAGGCAAATCAATAGCCAGTGCGTGCTGCAGGCCAAAATAGTCCACCTGGAGACGCCAGATGCGCGCACTATCGCCTGATCCATGAATAAATACCAGGGGATTAGAAGCGCCTTGCATTGAGGGCTGTTGAAGCATGTTTTTGTTTGTCACCTTTCTCGCTGCTGTTCCTGATCATGATCCGGCTCCTGAACTGAGAGGATACACGAGCCAGCTGCCATAACCTCCAGCAGCAGGATCACAATGTCCTGATCTGTTCAAGCTGCAATAGGTTCCAGCGAGACTTCCATCGCCGCGTATGCTGCCCTGGAAAAAGAGCGGTGCAACCTGGCTGCTAGACACGATAAATTGTAGAGCGCCAGAAGTATTCACCGTGCCAGTAAAAGGACCACTCCCTAAAAGGGGTGAGCTTACTAAAAATCTGCCCTGGATATTCCCTCTGTTTTGCTGAATGGCGTTGAGCGTCATACTTGCATTGAGGTTTGCGGGCGTGTTATGAATCGTCCCGTTATATTGTTTTGCCAGCACTGGATAGCCAGGTACCGGGCTGGGGGTGGGAGTTGGATTCGGCGTCGAGGTTGGGCTGGTAGCAGGCGTAGTTGCCGACCCTGGGCTGGAAAGAGGGGTCGGCGCGTGCGTTACTGTAACGACAGGTCTATGAGTAGCCTTCGCCGTTGGGGTAGGAGTCGTCTGACCCGCGTGATGTGCCAGCAGAGCAGGTAGAAATAGCGCCGCAGATAGGATGCCAATGAGCAGTACAAGCAATAGCAACAGCCACGCGCCCAATCTTCTACGACTTCGACGCCCATTCCTCGGGCCTCCTGACATCGCGATTGTAGTCACTACTCCAGGTAGTGGTACAGGTGTGTTTATTTCAGCCGGACGCGACAAAAGCTCGATCGGCGCGACAGCAGGCGCTGCCTCTGCCTCGACAGGCGTCTGCTCGCTGAGCGCGCGCCAGAAATCTTTAACGGTGGGGAATCGCTCATCCATATCCACTGCCAACGCGCGATAAATGGCATCCGCGATATGTTGTGGGACATTCGGCGCGTAACGCTGGATCGGTTCAAGCGGATCCCTACCTCGAGCACTCTTTTGCGTTATACGATAGAAAGCATCGGTTGGCACAACCCCCGTTAGCAGCGCGTACATTGTTGCTCCGAGACCATAAATATCCGTGCGTGTATTCGTCCCGATGCCATATTGTTCAGGCGCGCCATAGCCAGGTGAAGCATGTCGAATAGCTGTAGTCGTTGACTCAGGATCAAATTCTTTAGCTATGCCAAAATCAACCAGCACGGCTTCATCACCTGTAGTGGGCACAATGATGTTAGAGGGCTTAATATCCCGGTGAATGATTGGCGGTTGTTGATCGTGCAGGTAGGAAAGGGCATCCATAATCGGGCCCATGATGCTCAATACTTGCTGTACCGAGAAGCGTTTATCCACCTGTCGTCGACGCAGTTGCTCGAGATTGGGCCCATCGATGTAGTCCATGAGCATATAAGCACGATCATGTCTATCGTCCTTGAACACACGGTAGACGCGCGGTAAAGATGGGTGGTCAACCCGCTTGAGTAATTCTGCCTCGAAAGTAAAGCGTTCCCGCTCGCGCTTATTGGGATCAATCACCTCTTTGAGTGCGAACAAGTTCTGCCTGACGCGCTGGTCTCTTACAAGGTAGACCGCGCCAAATCCTCCCCGGCCCAGCATTTTCTCGACTAGATAACGATCATGTACCAGGCTCCCGGAGGGGAGTGTTTCTCTAATTTCTTGCACAATATACCTCGAACGATAAACCTCTTTCACACTATCATTCCATTATAGTGTAATGAAGTTCTCTATAAGCAAGCTCAAGTGTAAATTTTAAGCTTGACTATAATCTGTCTAATCTTTCTAAGGTTTCTTGTCTTGTACTCATGAAACGTCTTGATCTTGACCTACGTATTATATGCAAAATGTGCCGATCTCTCGCTAACTATCAGTGCAAGAGAGGATTTTCAAGTTATGTTAGATCGCTCATCCGCATCTAAACCGACCGCCAATATTCCCGGCAAATTGATCCTCGTAGTCGAAGATGATGAGGAGATCGGGCATCTCCTTGCCCAAATCATTCACCAGGAGACTACCTATCAAGTCATCCATCACATCAACGCTCGCAACGCGCTCAATGCGATTACTCGACGTACTCCACACCTCTTCATTCTTGACTATAGCCTTCCCGATATGAACGGCATCGAACTTCACGACTGGCTTCAGTCCTTTCCACACCTCAAACACTCACCGACCATCTTGATGAGCGCCTGGAACCCGCCGTTACAAGAGATAAGCAAGCGGGGCATTTTCTTTATAAACAAGCCCTTTGCGGTGACCGAACTACTCACTACAATTGAGAACCTTCTCGCATAGCCCATGCCGCACAGCTCATACCCTGCTTCTGTAAACTACCCCCTTGCCAGCGCATAACACATAGTATATGCTTGCGTGGACAATGCTACAACTCAGCAGTCCAGGCAACGTATATTATGATGAGAGCAGGAACAAGTGGAGAAAGAGACGAATAGCGGCGGGGAACGCAAAAATAATGCGCGTCAACTGCTTGGGCGCAAAGGCGAGCAGATGGCCGCGATGGTCCTGCTTGAGCGCGGCTATCGGATCATTGAACATAATTTCCGCTGTCGTTATGGAGAGATCGATCTTATCGCAGAAGATAGAGATGACCTGGTCTTTGTCGAGGTAAAAACACGAAAAAGTATCGTCTATGGATTGCCCGAAGAGGCAGTAACGTTCGCAAAGAGGCGCAAATTAGTGCAAGTCGCCACGTACTATCTCGCTCTTCATGCATATATAGATCGTTCATGGAGAATTGACGTAGTGGCAATACAATTGGGCAATAACGGCAAATTTCAGGAAATTCGGCTCTATCAACATGCCGTAAGCGAAGAATAAAATAAATACAGGAAAGGCAGGCAGGATATGTCAGATTTTGTAGAAAATGCGAAAAATATGGTGAACGCGGCGGTCAGCCGCACAAGTTGGCAGGCGCAGAAACAACTGCGCGTCCGCGGTAAGCAGGGTGAAATCGACCAGTTGATGGCGCAGCGCCAGCAGTTGCTCGACGAACTGGCAAAGGTTGCTATGGACCTCTACCAGCAGGGGAAGCTCAGCGATGCGCAGCTCTCACGTCTCTGCGCCAGTATCCAGGAACTCGATCACGATATGCAAAATCGCGAAACCCAGTTGATGGAAATCAAGAGCGAAGTCTACATGGCAAATCAGTTCGCGCCCTCCGCGACGGCCAATTACGCGCCTCCTCCTGTCGCGCCGAATCCTGGTCAAAGCCCAAATCCAGCGCGATCCAATACGCCGCCAACCGCGCAGTCAAAAAGGCTAACCTGCCCGAACTGTGGGAACCCCGTGCGGGCTAACGCGCTTTATTGCCGCAATTGTGGTGCGAAATTGCGTTAAACCTTCTTCAAAGCTGGTTACTTTTTTGCCGGCAACTATGCTATAATGATACGTACCTCAAGGTAGGCAGAACAGCCATGCTGAACGCGGTCTGCGCCTCAGGTGTACCTCGTGGAGTGTGCCGGAGAACCATGTGAAGGATGTGCGTTTGTTAAAGCAGAGCCGGGAAGGAATGAGTTGTACGCTCGACAGTATCAGTCACAGTCCAGCACAGACACAGCGGCTGGGCATGAGGCTGGGCGAATTGCTGCGCGGCGGCGAACTCATTTTGCTCAATGGGCAGCTTGGGACGGGTAAAACCACTTTCACACAGGGCCTGGCCAGGGGCATGAGCATAAGCGAGTACATCAATAGCCCCACGTTTACTTTGCTGAAGGAGTACGCGGGACAGCTTGAGTCGCAGCCAGGTCCGGCGCTCTACCATTTCGACCTGTACCGGCTGGACGATCCTGAAGAAATCTTTGCTCTTGGCTTTGAGGAGTATTTCACCGCTGATGGCGTATGCGTCGTGGAATGGGCAGAGAAGGCCGACCTCTACTGGCCGACCGAGCACCTGGACATTCGTTTGAAAATGCTCAGCGAAACGAAGCGCGGCCTGTTATTTATGGCCGCCGGTCCGCGCTATTGC
>DATGGW010000014.1:0-9756 GCA_035308345.1 Ktedonobacteraceae bacterium
GGCCGAGAGCCCCACCGCGCCACCCGCAACGACACCGATGAGAAGGTAGCCGGCATGCGCGATACTTGAGTAGGCCAGCAAGCGTTTGACGTTGCTCTGCACCAGCGCAAGTATGTTGCCACCCACAATCGTCAGGACGGCGATGGCCCACACGATGGGCAGCCAGTCGGAAGTGATGGGCGCAAAGACAATGGCGAAGACGCGCGCGAAGGCGATGAGTGCGGCGGCTTTCGTGCCAACCGACATGAAGGCTGTCACGGGCGCGGGCGCTCCATCATAGACATCGGGCGTCCAGGCCTGGAATGGCACGGCGGATACTTTGAAGGCGAAACCGACGATGAGCAGGCCCATGCCGAGCAGGAGCAGCGTCGGTGTCGGAAGGTGGGCGCCCGGCAGTAGATGCAAGAGATCAGCACGATGCAGCAGGTAATCGCGTATCCCGGCAAACGCTGTGCTGCCGGTCGCGCCATAGGTCAGGGCAATGCCATAGAGCAGGATAGCCGAGGCGAACGAACTGAGCAGGAAGTATTTCATGCTGGATTCCCGCGAAGTGGTGCGCTGCATGACAAAACCACACAATATATAGAGAGCCAGCGAGAGCATTTCCAGGCCCAGGAAGATAGTCAGGAAACTGGTAGCAGCTACCATCACCATCATACCAATCGTGCCGAGCAGCATGAGCGCGTAATATTCTCCCTGGTGAAGCAGGTTCAGGCGTTTCAGGTAGGCGGGCGAGAGCAAAATACCCAGGGTGCTCGCGCTCAAAATAATGAAATAAGCATAAAGCGTTCCTGGATCGGAACCGATCATGTGGTTAAAAGCTGGTAGATAATCGCCGAGGTTAAACAGGATGATGCTCGCGGCTAAGGCTCCCAGCAGCCCGACCAGGCTCAAAAGGGGCAGCACCATGAAATTGCCCCCGTCTTTTGGCCGGGCGCCCACAAGAGGTGCCCCTACAGGAGGGGAAACAGGCAGCAGCAAATCTACTATCAGCGTGAGCAGCGCGAAGACTGTCAGCACCAGTTCTGGCGCGATACGCCCCCAATCGGCAGCGGATGCAGTAAATGTGAACGACATAATGATTCCCTCGTTCAATGTATTAACGCGCTCGCGAAATGCTGGAGCGTATTCACTACCGCCGGTTCCATCAAAAAGGTGAGCGGACCTGGTTGAATACCAATGTAAAAAATCAGGATCAACAGGGGCAAGATCGATAAGAACTCGCTCAGTTGGATATCACCCAGCATATTTTTCCGTTCGAGAGCGGCGACAGGTCCAGCGGTTTTACGCGGTCCTTCCATCATACCCAGGAAGAGGCGTATCAAATACCACGCGGCAGGCACGATCACGGCAGTGCCGAGCACACCAAAGAGCGCGCTGCTCTGGAATGCGCCCAGCAAAGCCAGAAATTCGCCCGCGAAACTGTTTAAACCAGGCAGCCCAAGCGAAGAGAGCACGGCGATCAACATAACCGCTGCCAGGATGGGGATGCGCCTGGCAAGGCCACCAAAATCGCTCAGGCGGCGCGTCCCGGCGCGCGCTTCAACGTAATCCACGATGAGGAAGAGCGCGGCGATGGTGATGCCATGGTTGACCATCTGCATTACCGACCCCTCGACACCCAGCACGTTGAGAGCAAACATGCCCAACATCACGATGCCCAGGTGACTGATACTTGAATAAGCAAGCAGGCGCTTGATGTCGCTCTGCACCAGCGCCAATACAGCGCAGTAAAGAATGCCGATGACCGCCAGCGTGCTGACGAGCGGCGCCAGCGTGTGCGCGGCATTGGGGAAAAGTGGGATGCAGAAACGCAGGAAGCCATACGCGCCAGTCTTGGACATGGCTCCGGCCAGCATGGCAGTCACGGGCGCGGGCGCCTCGCTGTAGGCATCGGGCAGCCAGCTATGGAATGGGATGAGCGGCACTTTGACGGCAAAAGCGATGCCAAAGGCCAGGAAAAGCCACATCTGCACGCTCGGATCGAGCTTGCCGTTCAACAGGGTGGGTAGATCAAGCGTATAGCCACCGCCCACCAAGCGCTGGTGATAGTAACCAAGCGCGATGATGCCGGCCAGCATGAGCAGGCTGCCGACGGAAGTATAGAGTACAAACTTGATAGCAGCGTAAATGCGGTGCTCGCCGCCCCAGCTTCCCACCAGGAAATAGGCGGGGATCAGCATCAACTCCCAGAAGATGTAGAACAGGAAGAGATTCGAGGCAAGGAAGACGCCGATAATGCCACTTTCTAGCAGCAGCATGAAGGCCATGTAGTTCTTGACCTTCTGTTCGATGCGGAATGACGCGCCAATACAGACTACCGTGAGCAGCGAGGTCAAGATGACCAGCAATAAGCTGATGCCGTCCACATCAAGGCTGTAGTTGAGGCTGAAGCCCTGCGTAGCAATCCAGGCGACCTGCTCATGCACGCCTGTATAGTATGCAGCGGTCGCCCCCGCGCCTACAATGGTGGCATCAAAGTTGGGTACTGCCTGTGAATAGCCCAGCGCGAGGCCCAGCACGATCATCAAATCGGCCCAGGCAAAACCGAGAGCCGCCCAGCGAATGATCCTCACACGCTCGCGCGGCAGGCACAGAACGACGATGCCGCCGGTAAGGGGCAAGAACGTAATCAGTGACAGTAAAGGAAACATGCCGCTACCCCCTCACCGCGTAAAATATGATGATCAGAACAACACCGAACAGGATTGCCAGCGCGTAGTTGCGCATGTAGCCCGTTTGCAGGCGGCGCAATGCGGCGCTGCTCCTGCCGAATACCCAGGCGACGCCCCGGCTGCCTCCGTCCAGCACATCGCCTTCGAGCAGGCGCGAGGCCGCGCGGCCAAGCCAGAGCAAGGGATTTATGAGCGCAGCGCTAAAAAACTCGTCGATGTAATACTTGTGGAAAACCAGTTGATAGAGCGGGTTCTTGTTCTCCCTGTACTCGAAGCCGTTTCTGTATAATGCCCACGCGCCAAGAATACCGAGCAGCCCAAGTCCTACACTCAAACCGGTCGATATCCACTGCGTGGTCAATGAGGCCGTCGGAAGAGCGACAGGAACGCTCGACCAGGTTGGATTAGTAAAGACGGGTTTGAGGAAAGACTCCAGGGGATGCCAGTTCGGCGCGCCGAAGAGCGCGAACGAGCCAACCAGTCCGCCGATGACCGAGAGCACCGCCAGGATTATCATCGGAACCGTCATGATGGCAGGCGCTTCGTAGATCGCGTACAGGCCCCCACGTCCATGCGCTAGCTCCTCCTCATCGACTTCTTCATCTTCATCACCATGCGCAGCCGGGCCGCTGCCGCGATAGCTGCCGCCGAAAATACCCAGCACCAGGCGGAACATGTAGAATGCGGTCAGGCCAGCCGTCAGCAAACCGACACCTCACAGGATGTAGAAGACATCACCGGTTTTCCCTCCAACCGAGGAGGCTTGCGCCAGCAAAGAAGCGAGTATCTCGTCCTTGCTCCAGAAGCCCGATAACGGTGGAATGCCGCTGATCGCCAGAGCTGCAATGAGGAATGTCCAGAAAGTGATTTTCAGGCGATGGCGCAGACCTCCCATCTGGCGCATATCCTGTTCGCCGCCGAGCGAGTGAATGACCGCGCCTGCCCCCAGGAAAAGCAGTGCCTTGAAATAGGCGTGCGTGGTCAGGTGAAAGATGCCCGCGCTGTAGTTATGCGCGCCCTCGCCCATGAACATATAGCCTAGCTGGCTGATGGTAGAATAGGCCAGCACTCGTTTGATATCAAGCTGGAAAACGGCAATTGTGGCCGCGAAGATGGCCGTCAGTCCGCCGATTACCGCGATTACCAGCAGGGCGGCCGGCGACACCTCGAAGAAGATGTGCGCGCGCGCCACCAGGTACACACCTGCTGTAACCATTGTGGCGGCATGGATCAACGCGCTGACGGGCGTCGGGCCTTCCATGGCGTCGGGCAGCCACATGTAGAGCGGCAGTTGAGCCGATTTCGCGGCGCAGGCGACGAAGATCAGCAGGCAGATGATAGTTGTAATCAGTGCAGACCCGCCGGAAGCCACCTGGTTGAATACGCCGATGTTGCCGTTATTATCAGTGTAATAATTCAGCGTTCCATAGTGCTTGAAGATGAGGAAGAGAGCGATCATCAAACCGAAGTCGCCTATGATGTTGATGATCAAGGCTTTCCGCGCAGCCGCTACCGCCTTAGCGCGCCAGTACTCGAAGCCGATCAGCAAGAACGACGCCAGGCCCACCAGCCCCCAACCGACCAGCAGGAAGAGAAAGTTATCCGCGCTGACCAGCAGCACCATGGCGAAAATAAAGAAGTTGAGATATGCGAAGAAACGCCAGAAGCCGGGCTCATCCTCCATTAAGCCATCGGGATGAATTCTTGTCATATACCCGGCCGAGTAGATATGGATGAGAAAGCCGACGCCGGTTACGATCATCAACATGACGGCGGAGAGTGGGTCGAAGAGCAGACCAAAATTCAAGGTGAAAGGATTCACGTTGGAAGCCGCGCCGATCACGCCGGAGTTGACCCAGCTAAAGAGTACTTGATCGCCAGCGGCAGGAGTTGCTGGCGGCGCGCCGTGTATCGATAGAAAGCTGATAGCGGCGAAGAGAAACGCCAGGCCGGTAGAGCCTAACGCCACCGTCAAAATTCCCGCGCGGGACATGGCGCGTCCGGCCAGTCCCAGGATGATGAATCCAAGTAGGGGCAGCGCCAGTACCCATACAGTTAAATTTGTCATGCAACTAGCCTCGTAATATGTTCATATCATCAACATCGATGTCGCGGCGGGTGCGGAAAATGGAGACGATGATCGCCAGGCCCACCACGACTTCCGCTGCAGCGACGGTTAAGACCAGAAACACAAACATCTGCCCGTCAACTGAGTTGAGATAGTGTGAGAAAGCGACAAACGAGAGATTGACGGCATTCAACATCAGTTCAATCGACATAAAGATAATCAATGGATTGCGCCGGATCAGCACCCCCGTTATACCAATGGTAAAAATAAACGCGCTTACCACTAAATACCATGATACCGGTATAGACATAATCGCCTCCGCTTTATCCCTGCAAATAATTCATGCAATTCACGATTTGCGGCCCAGCACCATCGCGCCCAGGATCGCCACGACAATCAACAAACTCGTGACCTCAAAGGGGAACGAGAAGCCATGAAACAGGGCCAGACCAAATGCCTGCGTATCGCCCTGCGCCTTGACGACCGCCGCGAGGCTGTTCGCTCCGCTCGCCTTGACACTCTGATCGATAGATGCGCCCGTTATCAACAGATAGCTCAATGCGCCGACCAGCACCACGCCCAGCATGGAAGCGACCCCGCGCTGCCAGGGGATGCGATCGCGCATCTCGTTATCGCTCGTTTCCGAGGCCAGCATAGTCACAACGAAGAGGAACAACACCATGATTGCGCCCGCGTAAATCAAAATCTGCACAATGGCAATGAACATCGCGCCCAGTTGCAGGTAGAACAATGCCAGGAAAAACAGCGTCAGGATCAGGCTTAACGCGCTATGTACAGCGTTCCTGAAAAAAATCACGCCAAAGGCGGACGCGATACTGGCAACCGCCAGCACAAAGAATGAGATGAGATTGACATCAATCATTTTGACTCTTGTTCCTCCTCATGCTCAAATTTGCGCCGGTCCTCGTCCTGCTCCTCGTTGGTAATGAACACGGCCTGTTCCGTAGGCATATCGCCCAAACCGACGGCGGCTGCGCTGGCCTGCAGCCCATCAAAGAGGTGATCGCGCTGCGGCACGGGCTGCGCCGCTTCTTCGGGCGGCTGCGCGTACCATACCGCGTTCGTGCCAACCGTAGCCTGGCCCTTTGCTTCGAGCATCTGCTCTTTGTGATACACCATGTCTTCCGGGTAGAACGAAGCCAGCTTGTAGGTATGTTCGAGGGTGATAGCGCCCGTCGGACACGCCGCCTGGCAATAACCACAGAAGATGCAGCGCAACATATTTATATCGAACACCTTCGCGTAGCGTTCTCCCGGCGAGACACGCTCTTCACCGCTGTTCTCATCAGCCTCGATATAGATGGCGTCGGCAGGGCATGCCCCCGCGCACAGAAAACACCCGACGCATCGCTCCAGCCCATTCTCATAGCGATGCAGCACATGTCGCCCGCGAAATCGCGCAGGCAGTTCACGCTCCTGCTCCGGGTAGGAGATAGTGGTGGGCTTCTTGCCTATATTTTTCAGGGTTGTCGCCATCCCCTTGATGATATCGAATGACATGTTTACTCCTCTATTACTCCCATGAATTTCTCTCCTCCTCTATAAATTTCTTCACGTCAATGTCTTTCCAGAAGCCTTTAGCTATTCCTCGAAATTCCATGACATTATGTTTGGGGGGTTGCATGTTCTTAACTCGCTGCCGGATCATAGCTGCTATTTCTTCTAGCAATTGCAGTTGTTCTTCAGGCGAAAGCTGGCGAGCCTGGTTAAGTACGTCTTCATATGTGTACTTTAGCATCGCTTCTCTCCTTATCCCTGGCACAATTAACTTCAATCAAATCATACCAGAGCGAATTGCTCTTGTCATCCTCTCACCGGCGCAGAAGGCTCCGACTCCACCTTCTCAAACTTCGCCAGCCTCACCGATGTTGGAATCATCATCTTCTTTGTCCCCTCGACCTCTTTCATTATCACTTCACTCTGCCGCTCGGCGCCCTTGCGACGTTCGTAGAGCAGCACCGCAACGATAATCACCAGGCCTGCGAGGCCGCTGACCCACCAGGGCCAACCAAGCGCGACGACGGTGGCCGTGATGATGGCGTTCAAGACGGCCAGGGGCAGCAGCAATTGCCAGCCGAAGCGCATCAGGCGGTCGTAGCGAATGCGCGGCAGCGTAGCGCGCAACCAGATGAACAGGAAGAGGAAGACAGCTACCTTGACCAGGTAGATCAGGATGGACAGGCCAGGGATGCGTTCCAGGCCAAAGCCAAAGAAGCCCCAGCCACCAAAGAACAGCGTCGCCGCCACCGAGCTGACAGTAATCATATTGATGTACTCCGCCATCTGGTAGAGGCTCCAACGCAGTCCGCTGTACTCGGTCAGATAGCCGGCAGTCAATTCCTGCTCGGCCTCGGGCAGATCGAATGGAGCGCGATTGACCTCGGCGACCCCGGCGATCAGGTAGAGGCAGAAGCCCAATGGCTGCGCGGCGATAAACCATATGCCCTGGTGCAGTTGCGCCTGCACAATGCCAACCATACTCAGCGTTCCAGCCCACATCAGCGTGCCGCTCAAGGCGAGTCCCAGGCTGGTCTCATAGGAGACCATTTGCGCCGCGCTGCGCAGCGAACCCAGCAGCGAGTAGCGGTTGCCGGATGCCCAGCCGCCCAGTACGATGCCATAGACCGCCAGCGAGGAAATGGAGAGTATCCACAGCAATCCGACATTGATGTCACCGATGATAGGGTCCCAGACGCCCGGCTTGCCATTTACCCAGCTATTGCCGATGGGGACGACGGCGAAAGCGCACAGCGCGACCACCACCGAAATGATGGGCGCGACCAGGTAAATGGCTTTTTTAGCTTGCGATGGCACGATTTGCTCTTTGAAGGCCATTTTGAGCGCGTCGGCCACCGGCTGGAACATGCCAGCCGGGCCAGCGCGGTTTGGCCCCAGGCGGCCCTGCATCTTTGCCACCACGCGCCGCTCGATCAGTGTCATATAGGCGAAAGCCGTAAGCAGCGCGAAAATCACGATTGCGCTTTTGATAACGCCCGCGACAATTGGATTATTGAGAAACTCAAGCATGTGCCACCTCTTGCTCTTGCGTCCGTATTCCCTGCGCTCCCAGGTCTTCCCAGGTCAGTCCAGCGTAGAATGGATTCGTAGCAGCGATTTCCAGCAGCACATCCTGCGGGCTATCATAGCTCCACTTCTGCCCCAACTGGTTTGCCAGCAGCATCAGGATTTCCCAGTCGGCCTTCGCTCCGGCTAGCGGACGCAGGGCATGCAAGATTTTCTGCGCGTGATGATCGATGTTGGTCATACTGCCATCTTTTTCGGCAAAGGTGACGGCTGGCAGCACGATATCGGCCTGTCGAGCAGTCTCCGTGAGGATGATATCCTGCACCACCAGCAATTCCAGGTTGGCGGGCAACTGCGAGACATGGCGCAGTGGATTGGCTCCCATCACATACAAGACTTTCATATCAGGGCTGCTCAACATCTCGTTATAGCTCAAGCCCTTATCCGGCGCGGGTTGGTAGCCAGGCAGAGCATCGGGCAGCACACCCATGTCGCGCGCGCCGAGCGAGTTGGCATCCTCGAACAGTGGGCCAACACCTGAACCGGGGCGATTGATGTTGTCGGTAGCATACGCCAGCGCCTGCGCGTCCTCCGCCAGGTCAGCGCAGCCAGGAGTAAGCGTCGCCATCTCATCGTACAGGATGATAGCGCCTTTTGACGTGGCGATGATCTCGGCCAGGCGTTGCAGTTGTTTCGTAGTCTCAAGGCCAAATGCCTGTTCGGCTGCATTGATAGCATCGATGTCGCGCTCCACACGTACACGCAAGTCATCATAATGCGGGTTGGCGATAGCGCTTCTCAGCGCATATGCGAGTAGCAATTTCGCGGCCATGCCAGCGCCATGCTGCGGTATAGCGATTTTATCCGCCGCGAAGCGATCCAGTTCCGTTGCGCCTTCATTGATGACATAAATCCGCGCGCCAGCTTTCATAGCCTTCTTGATGCGCAGGTTGAGAATGGGCTGGCGTTCGTATGGGTCAGAGGCAATCAGCACGATATGCACGGCTTTCTCGATATGGGCGATGCTATTGGTCATCATCCAGGGACTGCCCGTTAGCGGGTCGCGTGGGCCGGGGAAGATGCCATGATGATGATCGACGTTGGGCGTGCCGATAGCCTCGCGCAGCAGCTTCTGGAAAAGATAGGCTTCTTCATTGGTGGTGCGCGTCGAGCCGATGCCCCCAATCGAGGCCGCGCCATGCTTGCCGGCAATGGTGCGCAGGCGAGAAGCCAGCATATAAATAGCCTCGTCCCAGGTAGCAGGCTGGAGCTGTCCCTTCTGGCGAATCAGGGGTGTGCGCAAGCGCTGCGGGTTGTTGACAAACTCGAAGCCCCAGCGCCCGCGGTCGCACAGCCAGCCATCGTCGATGGCATCATTGGCGCGTGACATCAGGCGCATAATCTTATCCACGCGCACATCGATACGCGCATTGCAGCCGACGCTGCAATTATTGCACACGCTTGGGATGCGTTTTAACTCCCAGGGACGCGATTTGAAGCGATAGGCGCTGGCTGTCAGCGCGCCCACAGGACATATTTCAACGGTATTGCCGGAAAAGATCGAGTCAAAGGCATGATCGGGCGCGGTACCAACTTCCATCTTGTAGCCGCGCGCGATCATCACCAGCCCATTATCCATCGAGATTTCAGAGCTGAAGCGCGTGCAGCGCTGGCACAGGATGCAGCGTTCGCGGTCGAGCAGCACACGATCGCTGACAGGCACCGGCTTGGGATAGTGCCGCTTATTGTGATCGAAGCGCGTGCCGCCCGGCCCGTGACGCAGCGTGAAGTCCTGCAAATCGCACTCGCCACCCTTGTCGCAGATGGGACAATCAAGCGGGTGATTGATGAGCAGGAACTCTAGCGTTCCCCGGCGCGCCTTGAGCACCTTGTCGCTTTTAGTATGCACGATCATGCCCTCGCTGACAGGCGTAGTGCAGGCGGTCTGCGGGGGTTTGGGCATCTTCT
>DATGGW010000015.1:0-7441 GCA_035308345.1 Ktedonobacteraceae bacterium
GATCAAGTCCTGAGACCAGTTCGTCGAGCAGCACCAGTTCTGGCCGATTGAGAATCGCCTGGGCCAGCCCGATGCGCTGCATCATGCCTTTAGAGAATGTTCCCAGCTTTTGATGCTCCTTGCCGGCTAAACCGACTTGCGCCATTACCTCTTTGCAGCGTTTTTCCAGCAATGGGCCGCGCAGGCCATAGAGTCGACCATGAAATTCGAGAAATTCTCTTGCCTGCAACCAGCGGTGGAAGGTAGGAAGCTCCGGGAGGTAGCCAATGCGTTTCCTGCTTTCGCGATGGCTGACGGGCTGTCCCAGCACGCGCGCTGTTCCCTGCGTTGGCGCTAGCAGCCCCGTCAATATCTTTACTACAGTGCTCTTCCCCGCGCCGTTCGGACCAAGAAAACCAAAAGCCTCGCCATGATACATGACGAAGCTCACATCGTCCACTGCCACGATATGGTGGTAGACTTTGCGCAAACCCTCTACTTCTATTGCAGGCGTCAGGCCTTGCTTCTCCATAAATGACTCAACTCTCCATCACTGTAGTTTCCAGGGCGGGGACCAAGGGCAGGGGATCGGGCCCTTGGTCCCCGCCCTGGTCATTTGATCAGGCGAACGAATTGGCCGTATCCAGTAAGTCCGTGCTATTCGTCGAAATGGTGGCAATCATGTAGATGATACCACGCGCCTGCCAGATCAATCCGCCGACTTTCAACGAGTTATCTACCAACATCACTCCCGGCGCGCCGTGAATCGTTATCTGCTGCGCTGCTACTCCGCTTGGAACGGGCAGCGGTACTATGCCTTTCTGAAGGTCGAGCTGTTGCAGCATGGCGTGCAATTCTGGGGCCAGCCTGGGTAGGGAGAGCAGAAAATCGCGCAAATCCTTGAGCGATGCTTTGCCCGTTGCCTGCACGACCGGGCTGGGAATTTCTGCCGCGTAGAACGGCGTTCCTCCTGTACAGAACAACGAAGTGGCCGTTTCCCCTTGCAGGCGGCAATGGCTGGCGTAATGGATCACAACGCCTGTATCGCTGGTAATGGTGAATGTCGCGCCGGCAAGTTGCGCCGGTATGGCAATGTTGCTCTGCCCGCTCTGGGCAAGGTATGCCCGCACTGTTTTAACATTAAAGGTAAATGTCCCCTGCGCGCTGCCGATCAACGTGAAGTTCAGCGTATGGCCCACCCCTTGCGGCAGGTGGCCGGGCAGCGAAAGTGGGAAGTGGATCCACTGCTCAGCCTGCGTCTGAGTCGCGTTTGTTAAGCTGTCTGGTACGCTTTCGTATTGCGCCTGCATGTCGCCGAAGTCACTTAAGGACGATATAAGGTCCTCGCTAAAACTCTGCGGGTTTACAGTCACAGTCTGGAACTGTTGCACATTAAACAGTGCAAGAAACTGGGTAGCCAGCGCTCCCGCGTTTTGAGCCAGTAACAAAGCGATTAACACAGCTGCCGCTGCCGCTGCAATCCACCTGTAGCCACGATGCCTTTTGCGCTGAGCATAAGGTGGTCTGCTTCCTGGCAATGCAGGTAGGATTGTGGGATGGTGATTGTGGCCGCTCTCTGCATCGAGTTTAGCCTGCATGGATGCAAACGTGCTTGCCATGTCCGGCATCTCGCTCGTTTGAGGACCCAGTTGAGCTAGCAAGTCATATACTTCTTTGCTGGCATTGGCCATACCGCGTTCATCGGCGGCGCAACCGGGACACGAAGCCAGGTGCGCTCTGGCTTGCGCCGCCTCCCCGGCGGTCAGCTCGTCGTCACGAAGGCTCGCCAGCAGACCCATATCTAAACACTGGTTATTCTTTTGTTGCGGTCGCTCGTTCATGGTATCTTCTCCGAAATTCGCGTTCAGCGCGCGCCAGGAGTGCGCCAACAGAGGCTGGCGCAACACCTGTAGCCTGCGCGATCTCTGCATAACTCAGGCCAACACTGCGTAATAAAAGATAGGTCTGTTGTCGTTCTGGCATTTCGGCCAGCACGGCCCGCGTGAATGCCGCCTGCTCTGCGGCAAGCGCCTGTTGCTCAGGATTAGCGTATACTGCGTCTCCGGACATTTCCTGTCGATTTATTTCGCCGACCTGCTCCTCGTGGTGCGTGCGGCGTTGTTTTGCGCGGAGCGCATTCAGGCTCAGATTGGTGGCAATCCGGCAGAGCCAGGCGCGTTGTTCTCCCTCACTTGTGGCAAGAGGCGGCGTGCGATAGAAACGCAAGAAGACCTCTTGCGCGATATCTTCTGCTTCGTCACGCCGTCCTGTGCAGCGGCAAGCAAGCTGGTAGACGAGGGGATAGTAGCGCTTAAAAGTGGCTTCAAACGACTGCTCATCGCTAGACGGGATGAGAGGCGTTGTTCTTCTGCCTGACGACATACTCTTCTTTCCCTTTAACCATCTTTGACTCTCTACTATGTATGCATAGCGAATATTAGACACCGCTCACAGCGATTTTGTGACATCTCTCCAATACCACTTTCATCCTCTCCAAAAAGAATGTCTTATAATAAAGAGAGAACTTTCACCGATTTGAGGAGGAGACACCATTATGTGCGGTCGTTTTGCGCTTACCGTCGATGTTGAGAAGATTGCGAAGACGTTCGGCGTTGAACCAACGTTGGAGATCACGCGGCGCTACAATATCGCGCCGACACAAAATGTCGTTTCTATTATACGCAATGGCACAACGCATCTCGAGGAACTGCGCTGGGGCTTGATCCCCTCGTGGGCAAAAGACGAGTCCATCGGCGCTCGCATGATTAACGCCAGGGCCGAGTCGCTGACTGAAAAGCCAAGCTTCAAGGGACTGCTGCGCGCGAAACGCTGCCTGATTGTCGCCGATGGCTTCTATGAGTGGCGACAGGAGAACGGCTCCAAGACACCCATGTACATTACGATGAAAGATAAAGAGCCGTTCGCTTTCGCGGGCTTGTGGGACAAATGGACAAATCCTGATGGGCAGCAGCTGCGCACCTGCACGATCATCACCACCGAACCTAATGAAGTAGTCTCGCCAATCCATAACCGTATGCCCGCCATCCTCTTGCCCGAAGCGCGCGAAGCCTGGCTCGATCCAGATATCAAGGATGAACACCTGCTGGCGCACTGGCTCGCGCCCTACCCGTCAGATGCCATGACGGCGCGCGCGGTCTCACGCCTGGTAAACGACCCTAAAAATGATAGCCCTGAGGTGCTTGCGTGACGACGAAGTGACAGGGGGAGCGATCATAGTAAGACCACCTCAGGGCGGGGGCAAGCCCCGCCCCTACTATACTGCGGCTGACGCTGGCGTGTATAGTAGGGGCGACCCTCGCGGTCGCCCTGGGGTGGTCGCCCTGGACATTACGTTAACTCCTGAAAATCTTCACCCGCCGATTTGGCTCTTTGCCGCGACTGCGTGAAGCCAGATTATAGCGCGTGGCCATCTGGTGTTGCAGCCTGCGGATGTAGGCGTTGGCCGGCGGAAGCTCAGCCGTAGTCAGTCCCCTGTTCAGCACCTGGTGGATGGCGTCTTCGGTCTCCAGCAAAGCTTTCATGGTCGGGTCGTTTATAGGGACGCGATTGGTCGCGTCCTCGTGCCCGCCCCCTTCCCCCTCATCGTCGTCCGCCTGGTTCTCCATTGGGATGTCGAAGATGCGGGCCAGCGCGTGCTGCATCTGGACGATGGTATTGTTCTTCAGGATAATGACGGTCTTACGTTCCTCCTCAGCCTGCTGAACGCGTTCAGGCTGGCGGCGATAGTAGTTCTTGACCGTGATTACCGCGTCGGCATCGTGCTGGTTGTTGGTGACGATGATCGGCACGCGCAGTTGACGCGCCGCTTCCGCCAGGCGGTCGCGGCTTACCCCGAAAGGATAGATGCGCAGCGTTTTGAGGATGGGCAGGTGTTCCGGCGCGCCTTCTGGCTGGTAAATGCCCTCGGAGATTGTAGGGATACGATTCTTTGCGTCCTCCACCGGCGTGGGGGCGAGATCTATTATACCTATTCTCCCGGCGCTGTGCCGTTTGACATCTCCCGGCGCTGTGCCTGTAGGAGCTAATGCTCTTACCTGCAAAGGTCGCTGTGCATGCAATTGCCCGCGATTGCCGCCACCATTACCACCACCCCCGCCGTTACCCCCACGCGGGTTTGGTGGCCCGGAGCGGCGCATTGAACTCCAATCATTCTCGAAGCGATTCCCACCTTCACCTGGTTGGCGTGGCGATACGCCGAAGCCCTCGATGCCCCAGGTTGGCACATCCATACCGCCGCTTGTGATGCGGCGAGAGGTGACTCGCCCGGTTTCCTCGTCGCGTGTGCGCTCTTCCGCCACGAAGGCCTGCCCGCGCAGCATGCTGTCAACCGTATCTGCCACATCGCGATGCACAACCAGCTCCTGCCAGCTCTGCTGTTCGACAACCACGTCGAAGGTGGGCGGCGCTTTACGCTCCAGAATGCTCTTTTGCGTATGACGCCTGCGCGCCTCTTCATCTCCCAGCGTCACGGTTTGGATGCCGCCCACCAGGTCTGAGAGCGTCGGGTTGACCAGCAGGTTGCCCAGCGAGTTGCCATGCGCGGTTGCCACCAGTTGCACACCGCGTTCAGCGATGGTGCGCGCTGCCGCGGCTTCCAGTTCGGTGCCGATTTCGTCGATCACGATGACCTGCGGCATGTGATTTTCCACTGCCTCGATCATCACCGCGTGCTGTTCCGCCGTGCGAGCCACCTGCATGCGACGCGCTCGCCCGATCCCTGGATGGGGAATATCGCCGTCGCCCGCGATTTCGTTCGAGGTGTCCACCACGACTACTCGCTTGTTGGCCTCGTCCGCCAGCACGCGAGCTATTTCACGCAGCAGGGTGGTTTTACCCACTCCTGGGCGACCAAGAATCAAGATCGATTGACCCTGCTCGACGATATCGCGTATCAGCGCGATACTGCCAAGCACCGCTCGACCAATGCGGCAGGTGAGGCCAATCACTTTCCCTTTACGATTGCGCAGCGCGCTGATGCGATGGAGCGTGCGCTCGATGCCAGCGCGGTTGTCGTCGCCAAATTCACCGATACGCTCGACCACGTATTCGAGGTCGGCGTAGGTGACAGGCTGTTTACTTAGGATCACCTCCCCATCCGGGAACCGGCCCTCGGGCAAGCGTCCGAGGTCCATTACGATCTCCAGCAGTTCGCTTCGGTTGTCGAGCCGATTGACCGCGTCGTGGATGTCCGGTGGCAAAGTTACCAGCAGGGCTTCCAGATCGTCAGTGATCGTGTGTTGCATAGGCTGTTTTATCACCTCATTGACTGGCGCGAATTGACCGTCCCCAGGCCTTTCACACCATAAACAACTCGTTGTTCCAACGCGGGGACTGTGCGTGGGTTCGTCGCGAGCAGAGCGATGTGCCGCACAAGCAAGGCTTTGGTCGCGATATGCTCAAACCCACTGGAACGCAGAGCATTAATTACGAGGGATTCATACTCCCGCACCTGGCAATAGATGGGGCGCGTGCCTCCCTCCAGCAGGCGGCGAACGCCGATCCGTATGATTGGTTCGGCCAGTTCAGCATGTTCAGGATGAACCATCAAAAAGAGCTGGTGTGGGGCCGAGCCATGACCTCGACTAAGCCGTAACCAGGCTCCTAAACGAACGCCAACATCACACACATACGTCTCATCTCCCCTGGCAAGGGCCGCTGGCAACGGACGTAGTGAGCCGACGTAGAGTTTAGCCATTTCTTCGCTGTTGTCCAGCATTTCCGCCATCTGCACCCTCTGCGGGGTGACAGCACGATAAAGCTGGTGCAATCCCCACACGTGGTGCCGATTCCAGCGCCGCAATACAGGCGGCTCGTAGAGACCAGATTTATCGCGCTCGCTCGCTTCGTCGTCTCCTCCCGCATTTGACCCTGGCACAAAAACATAGGTCAACTGGCGGGCATAGCGTTGGAAACTCACCTTCTGGAACAATTCGAGTTCTGGAATGTCATCTTCGACCTTCGCGAAAATACGCAGAATCCCGTGCGTGGACGCAATCTCCAGCATGTATTCGAGCAGCGCTGCAAGCACTTCATCGCTCGATATGTTGCGATTCACCATAGATGCCAGATAGGAGAGTTCCCAGGTCAGGCGTGATGGTCGTTCTCGCGCCTGGGCAAAACCGAGGATATGCCAGTGATCTTCACAAATCCATGTGCGCGAGGCTGTGTTGACGGGGAAGATATTCCTCAGGATAGGCGGCAGCGAGACACGATTTTCTACCGGTTCGAGCCAGCACACAAAGTTCGCAAATTCGTGCTGTTTGCTGCGAGCACGGCGATCAATAGAGTAGATGATTCCCGGCAGGTCCACATATAGTACCGGTCGTATCATCCAGTGCTCCCGCGCTTAGCGTCCCCTACCCCTTGACGCTCTGTACTATGCGAAGAAAGTAGTGATGGAAACGTGAGTCTCCTGCTACCTCCGGGTGAAAGGCCGTGCCAAGTAAGTGTCCTTCGCGGACGGCGACGATGGTTCCATCGTCGAGCGTTGCCAGCACCTCCACTTCTGGCCCTACCCATTCAATGGAGGGGCCGCGAATGAAGAATGCATGGAATTTCTTTCCCGCTTCTCCTAGTACTGGCACAGAGAGATCAGTCTCAAAACTTTCCCGCTGACTGCCAAACGTATTTCGACGAACGCGAATGTGCATCGAGGCCAGCAATGGCTGACCCGCGAGCGCATTATCCGTCTCGCAAGCCAATAAGATTAATCCCGCGCAAGTACCCCACGCGGGGAAGCCCGCGCGAATCTTTTGCTGCAATGGCTCATGTAAGCCATATAACACCATCAACTTGCCGATGGTAGTGCTTTCACCACCTGGTAGTATTATACCATCTAAATCGGTCAAATGTTTAGGGAGTCGCACAGCAATTCCCTCGGCTCCCAGTTTTGCCAGCATTTTCAGGTGCGCCTCAAAGTCGCCCTGCAATGCTAAAACGCCGATGCGCAATTTTTTGTGTGAATTGTGTTCCATAATTTGTTCGCTAATGTCGTGTGACCAGGGCGGGGACAAGCCCACGCCCCTACCCTGTACGACGTCCAATATCGTCTCGTAGCAGGGTAGGGGCGACCCTTGCGGTCGCCCTGGCTTGCGTCTCTTCAATGCTTGCCCTACCCTGCTACGTTATTTACCACCCGCGCCGCGCCATCTGCTCGCTTTCCGGCAGCTTATCCAGGTTAATGCCCACCATTGGCTCGCCCAGATTGCGTGACACTTCCGCGATGATATCGGGGTCCTCGTAATGCGTGGTGGCGCGCACAATGGCCTTCGCGCGTTTCAGCGGGTCGCCTGACTTGAAGATGCCCGACCCGACGAAAACACCCTCCGCGCCCAGGCGCATCATCAGCGCGGCGTCGGCAGGTGTGGCGCAGCCGCCAGCCGAGAAATTGACGACGGGCAGTTTGCCTTTTCGCGCCACCTCGCGCACCAGTTCGTAAGGC
>DATGGW010000016.1:0-4433 GCA_035308345.1 Ktedonobacteraceae bacterium
CGTGGGGCGTTGATGGACATAATAACCACACCAACGTCTGTTCATCATCGTCGCGTTTCGGTTATCATATCTGGTGTGGCATGGATCGACCCTCACCGGATCATGCCAATGCCCGTTTTATCTTGCTCATCAGTTCTCACCTGGAGACGGGTCACTATTTCAACCCGCAGGCGCAGCGCATCATCGAGGGCAAAATGAAGGGCGCGAAACTGGCGGTGATGGACCCGCGCCTCTCAAACACGGCAAGCATGGCCGATTACTGGCTGCCGACGTGGCCCGGCTCGGAGGCGGCGGTATTGTTGGCGATGGCGCGCATTATTCTGGCAGAAAAGCTGTATAACCATGAATATATGCGGCGTTGGGTCAACTGGCAGGAGTACATGGTGGCTGAACACCCGCACGAACCACAAACGTTTGAGCGCTTCATTCAAGCGCTGCTTGATCTCTACGCCGCATATACGCCTGCTTTTGCCGCCGGTGAGAGCGGGCTGAACGAGGAGACGATTGTGGAAATCGCGCGGCAGATTGGGCATGCCGGAACGGCCTTCGCCGCGCATACATGGCGCGCTGCCACCGCCGGTAATCTCGGTGGATGGCAGGTTTCACGGGCGCTGTGGTTTCTCTCGGTTCTCACAGGGAGTGTCGGCACACCGGGTGGAACTGCTCCCAATGGCTGGAACAAATTTGTGCCTGCGCCATTTCTCAAGCCGGGCCTGCCCGGTGTATGGAATGAGCTGCTCTACCCGCCGGAATACCCGCTGGCAAACTACGAGATGAGCATACTGCTGCCCTACTTTTTGAAGGAGGGACGAGGCAAGGTTGCAGCTTACTTTACGCGCGTGTACAATCCTGTGTGGACCAATCCCGATGGCACCGGCTGGATTGAAGCTCTGACCAATGAAGAGCAGATAGAGTTACACGCCGCCTTAACGCCTACCTGGAATGAGACGGCCTGGTACGCTGACTACGTGCTGCCGATGGGTCATGGAGGTGAGCGTCACGACCTGATGAGCCAGGAGACGCATGCCGGGCGCTGGATTGGTTTTCGCCAGCCGGTGCTGCGTGTCTACAAAGAGCGGCATGGAGAGGCGGTGCAATATACGTATCAAGCCAATCCCGGCGAGGTGTGGGAAGAAGACGAGTTCTGGATTGAGCTGTCATGGCGCATCGATCCCGATGGCAGCCTGGGCATTCGCAAATACTTCGAGTCGCCCTACCGCGCTGGCGAAAAGCTCACCATCGAAGAATACTACCGCTGGGTCTTTGAGCACAGCGTCCCCGGCTTGCCGGAGGCCGCCGCCAGAGAAGAACTGACGCCGCTGGAATATATGCGCAAGTATGGCGCCTTTGCAATTCCAGAGGAAAAAGCTCCTTTCTTCATGGTTAACGAACGTGAATTGAAACCGGCAGACCTGGAGAGTACGCAGGTCGATGATGACAATGGCACGATCACCCGCAATGGCGTCAAGATTGGCGTTATGGTCGATGGCAGGGCGCTGGAAGGCTTTCCCACGCCTTCACGGAAGTTGGAATTCTACTCGGCTACGCTGAAAGAATGGGGCTGGCCAGAATATGCTACGCCGGGCTACATTCATAGCCATGTTCATCGCTCGAACATCGATGCTGAACGCGGCGAGTACCTGCTCATTCCCACCTTCCGTTTGCCGACGCTGATCCACACGCGATCTGGCAACTCGAAATGGCTCAACGAGATATCCAACGCGAACCCGCTATGGATTCATCCGCGTGATGCCAGGCGCATTGGTGTTGAGTCGGGTGATCTTGTGCGCGTCACAACTGAAATTGGCTACTATGTTAATCGCGCCTGGGTTACCGATGGCATCCGTCCCGGAGTTGTGGCCTGTTCGCATCATCTTGGACGCTGGCGCCTGGATACCAGCCAGGGGTCAGATCGTTGGACTTCGGCACTGGTGGCGCTGGGTCGCGAGCAGGATGGCGCGTGGCGCATGCGCCAGATACAGGGGGTGCAGCCTTATGAGAGCGATGACCCGGACTCGGCGCGCATCTTCTGGCGTGAAGCGGGCGTGCATCAAAACCTGACATTTGCTGTACATCCTGATCCAATCAGTGGCATGCACTGCTGGCATCAGAAAGTGACGGTTGAAGCAGCTTATGCAGTAGACCGCTATGGAGATGTGTTTGTTGATAGGCGTAAGGCGCAGCAGGTTTATGAACAATGGGTCTCTATGACGCGCCCTCAGAACGAGCGCGAGGATAGCTTGCGTCGCCCGCTGTGGATGATTCGTCCCTATCGCCCGGCGGCGAACGCATTCAAACGGTAAATTCCGTTTTCACTCTTGACGAATAGAATAGTACAAAGGAGATCTTATGAGCCATTTTACCGCTGCTGAGATTGAATATATGCAAAGTCAGCGCCTGGGTCGTCTTGCTACCGTGAACCAGGCAGGAGAGCCGCATGTCGTACCGGTATCTTTTCGCCATAATGCCGAGCTGGACACGATAGATATTGGAGGACATGGTATAAGCCAGACCAAGAAGTTCCGCGATATTTTACAAAATGCGAACGCTGCGTTTGTTATTGATGATGTGCTCCCACCCTGGCGGCCACGCTTCCTTGAGGTACGCGGACGAGCGGAGCAGGTTTCAGAAGGTGGTGAGAGTTTTGGTCCAGGCTTTGCTCCAGAGATGATTCGGATTTTCCCCAGGCGTATCATTTCTTTCGGGCTTAGCACAAGTGCTGGTGACTCTCCTCGTTCCAGCCGGAAGGTCGAATAGAAAAAGAATAGATGAGGTGTCTAACTTTAGAGTGAAACGAAACGTACCTTTATAAGGACGCGATATAGCGCGTCCACCAACATAGAAGGTATCCCAATTGGGACGCGATTTATCACGTCCCCACAAATCGTCCGTTTGCCGCTGGCGCCGGGGTCAGAACTGGTCGCAAGCGGCATCAATATCGATTGAGGAAGAATAATATGTCGAACAAACCGGCTATTTGGGCCGAGGGACTCGAAAAAGCTTATGGAAAGACGCACGCCCTGGCAGGACTGGACCTGACCGCCGAGGAGGGGAGCGTACTTGCAATGCTCGGTCCAAATGGCGCAGGCAAGACCACAGCCGTGCGCATCCTGACTACGCTCTTAAAACCCGATGCCGGGCACGCGGAGGTGGCCGGGTTTGATGTCGTCAAACAGGCTGATGCACTGCGCGCGCACATAGGTCTGGCCGGCCAGTATGCCGCCGTCGATGAGAACCTCACAGGGTACGAAAACCTGGTGATGTTCGGGCGGCTCTATCATTTATCAGGTGGAGTAGCGCGGCGGCGGGCGAATGAACTCCTCGAACGCTTTGATCTCATCGACGCTGCCAGGCGCACCGTGAAGACCTACTCAGGAGGCATGCGCCGCCGCCTCGACCTGGCGGCAAGCTTGATCCTGACACCTCCGGTGCTGTTCCTGGATGAGCCGACGACCGGGCTTGATATACGCGGACGCCTGGCGATGTGGGAGATCATCAGCGCCCTCGTCGCCGACGGAACGACGGTGTTACTCACTACCCAATACCTGGAGGAGGCCGATCAGCTTGCTGATCAGATCGCCGTGGTTGATCTGGGGCGCGTAATTGCCAGGGGGACAGCCGACGAACTGAAAGCCCAGGTTGGTGGCGAGCGCATCGAGCTAACGGTTGAGCGCGGAGGGAACCTGGATGCCGCTGCGGAGGCGTTGCGTCCTTACAGCCTGGGTGAAATCCAGGTCAATATAGATGATCGCCAACTGATTGTGCCAGTGACGCAGGGCGCGCAACAACTCGCCGCTGTCGTGCGCGATCTCGATGCCGCGCAGATTCCCCTTGACAACCTGGCGCTGCGCAGGCCAACTCTGGATGATGTCTTCCTCACACTGACCGGGCGCACCGCTACCTCGGACGACCTGTCCGCAGATATACCGGAGATTCGATCTATGGCAAGGAGTACACGATGAGCACCAGTAATCTTGGTATAGTGGATTCGTTGAAGCCGCAGGCGCATTCCAGGCTCTACTGGACAATAGCTGATGCGCTCGTGCTGGCGAAGCGCCACCTGGTCCAGATCCCGCGCATCCCTGAAGAGCTAGTCTTCGCGACGATCCAGCCGATTATGTTCGTGCTGCTCTTCCGCTATGTGTTTGGCGGGGCGATCGTGGTTACTGGCACCAGCTATGTCAATTACCTGATGGCCGGCATCTTCGCCCAGACCGTCATCTTCGGCGCGACGACCACCGGTATTGGGCTGGCTAACGACCTGCAGCGCGGCCTGGTTGATCGCTTTCGCTCATTGCCGATGGCGAAATCGGCGGTGCTTACAGGCCGCACCCTCTCTGACCTGGTACGCAACACGTTTGTCGTGATCGTGATGTGGACGGTCGGCCTGCTGGTCGGCTTCCGACCACAAGGCCCATTTATTGCATGGTTTG
>DATGGW010000017.1:0-11229 GCA_035308345.1 Ktedonobacteraceae bacterium
ATCTTTGCGCACCGTTACCAGTACGCTGGCGGCTTGCTCGCCGCCCATCACCGAGACGCGCGCGTTGGGCCACATCCAAAGTTGGCGCGGAGAATAGGCTCGCCCGCACATGCCATAGTTGCCCGCGCCGAACGAACCGCCGATTATCACGGTGAAGCGCGGTACGGGGACGTTGGCGACGGCCATTACCATCTTCGCGCCGTCTTTGGTGATGCCACCGCTTTCGTATTGCTTGCCCACCATGAAGCCGGTAATGTTCTGCAAGAAGATCAGGGGCGTCTGTCTCTGACCGCATAGTTCCATAAAGTGCGTGGCTTTCAGCGCGCTTTCCGAAAAAAGGATGCCGTTATTGGCGATGATGCCCACCGGATAGCCCATGAGGCGCGCAAAGCCGCATATTAGCGTCGTACCATACAGCTCTTTGAACTCGTGAAAACGGCTGCCATCCACCAGGCGGGCGATGATCTCACGCACATCGTAGCTTTTGCGACTATCACTGGGAACGATGCCGTAGAGATCGGCGGCGTCATACAATGGCGCTTCAGGTTCATGAACGTCCCAGGGGATGTATCTGCGCCGGTTGAGGTGCGAGACGATGCTGCGGCAGATAGCCAGGGCGTGCTCATCGTTGAGAGCGTAATGATCGGTGACGCCCGATTTGCGGCTATGCACATCAGCGCCGCCCAGTTCTTCTGCTGTCACCTCTTCGCCGGTGGCAGCTTTGACCAACGGCGGCCCGCCCAGGAAGATGGTGCCGTTGCCGCGCACAATCACGCTTTCGTCGCTCATAGCAGGCACATACGCGCCACCCGCCGTGCAGGAGCCCATGACGGCGGCGATCTGTGGAATACGCTGGCTGGACATGCGCGCCTGGTTGTAGAAGATGCGCCCGAAGTGTTCGCGGTCGGGAAAGACATCCGCCTGTAAGGGGAGAAATGCGCCGCCAGAATCGACAAGATAGATACAGGGCAGGTGATTCTGCTCAGCGATTTCCTGCGCGCGTAAATGCTTCTTGACGGTCATGGGATAATAAGTGCCGCCTTTGACGGTTGCATCGTTGGCGACGATCACGCACTCCTGTCCCTCTACGACGCCGATTCCCGTAACTATGCCTGCCGAGGGTGCGTCGTTCTCGTACATATCCCAGGCCGCCAGCGGGCTCAGTTCCAGAAATGGCGTATCGGGATCGCACAGTAATTGAACACGTTCGCGCGCCAGCAGCTTGTTGCGTTTGCGATGTTTGGCGATGGCCTCTTCGCCTCCACCCTGCTGCACTTGCTGGATACGTTCGTTCAGTTGAGCGAGCAATTGCTGGAAATAATTGGTGTTCTCCTGAAATTCGGGACTGCTGCGATCTATGCGAGATTCGATGATGCCCATGGGATTGTATGTTCCTCTCGACGACGCTGTCATGGACGCTGCCTGGGCTGGATAACTCCAGGTGTCTCTACCTGATATGGTTGCAGCATAGCACTGCATGGGGGGAGCGTCAAGGTGAATTTGGGGATTGCACAAATCTATTTGCAGGGCGATGTGCCCAAATTGCCATAAGGATGTTTGGGCGATATATCCATATCAAGCCGCCAGTTGCTCTGGATATATTATGTATATGAGTAAAACCCTTGAGCAATCTGGAGCAGGCAGCGCTGCAGCCTCGCGTCTCATCATTTATGCCGGTGTCTGGTTCGCTGTGTTTAACTGGGGCGCGTCCTTTGTCGCCGCGCGGTTTCTCCTGCATCCGGCTTCCACAGCGCTGGTCGCGCTCAGCCCTGTGTTGCTCGCAGCTTTGCGTTTCAGTCTTGCCTCACTCTTTTTCCTAGTGCCCCTGGTGCGAGCTATCGTGCGCCGACTACTTTCTATGCGCGATCTGCTCTTGCTGCTGCTGCTGGGCCAGCTCATCTTCTCGCTCTATTTCTGGATGCAGTACACCGGCGTCCAGCAGACCAGCGCAAGTATCGCCTCGATTCTGGTGGTTGGTCTTATTCCAACCTTTACCGCGCTGTTAGAACCTGTTTTCGGCAGGACACGACTGGCCCTCACGCTCCTGGCGGCTCTGCTGCCCGGTTTTGCTGGCGTCATATTGATTATCTTTCAGCAGCCAATCGCAATTACACTCCGATCCGGTTTTCTGTTTGGTGTGCTCTGCTTGCTGGGTAACGCCTTTTGCTTCGCTCTCTACTCTCATCTCAGCAAACGCTGGCTGCGCGTCATTTCGCCCGTTGTCCTGACCGGCGGCACAATGCTAAGCGGCGCTCTTGGCCTCGTCCTTCTCGCTCTGCTGAACCCTGCCCAGAATCAATGGCGGGATGTCATCCTGCTCAATCCCACGCAGTGGCTAGCGCTGCTTTTCCTCGTGCTTGTCTGCTCAGTACTCTCCTACTTTGCCTACAATAGGGCCCTGAGCAAGCTAGATGCCTCGCGTGTAGCTGTTTATATCTACTTCGAGCCGATCGTCACAGTGCTGCTGGGCGTCACCCTCCTCCGCGAACAGCTCACCTGGCAGAGCGTTCTTGGCTCTCTGGCTATTGCCGCATCGATCGTTCTGGTCAACTGGATCAAGCGCTCAAGGCCGGCGGATAGGACAATGGAAACAAATGTGTCAGATGAGATAATGCAAGGCGTGGAGAACTGATTACTTTATTTCAGGTGTATCGTATGGGGCATTTTCTTCCTTGACCTTTTCGGCCAGGAACATCTTCACCAGTGACTGGTAGGGAACATCTTTTTTATTCGCCAGGGTCTTGAGTTCAGCGATCAAAGACTCCGGCAGGCGGATAGAAACCGTTCTGGTAGTTGGCTTGAGGCGAGAAAAAGCGGGGTTTCTTTCTGCCTTACGCCAATCGATATACTCGGTTGAGTCGTGATCGGCCCAGAAAGCTCGTTCCTCGTCTTCATTGTTAAATTGTGGTATTGATTTATCGCTGTTGCTCATATATTGCTCTTTCTTTTTTTGCTCTGGTCTCTCGCTAAAATAACACGAATCTTGTTGTTTCTGATCGTGAATACTACGAACAATGGTCTATCCATATTACTGCGTCCAAGCACGTAGTATCTTTTCTCCTGGACTGAATGCTGCTGGTCTTCGCCAATCAACAAAGGTTTGTTGAAAAATACCTGCTCGCATTCTGTGTAATGAACCTGGTGTTTTTCCCAGTTCTTCTGCTTGTTCCCTTTATCCCAATCAAATCCGATGACGGCATCAAAATCTAGCAATCCATTCTCCATGTTGACCGATTGTATATATTAGTACAATACAATTGTATCATTGTCAATAAGATGGTTTACTTCAACATCGCCATCTTAGTAACCAGGTGCGAGTAACAGAGAGAGATCATTCTGCGAGTTACCTGGAGCGCGGCATGTACCATTCGCGAAATTCTGTGCAGCGTCCATCTGCATCGAAACGCAGCATGAAGATGTTACTGTACTCTGCCTTGAATGTAGTACCATCTTGCTCGAAGTAGAGACTGCGACCACTGGCTATGGCACAGTCGCCTTCAATCATGATTGGTTCGTAGTGGCCGTCATATGTGCCGGGTGTATCAGTAATATCCAACCACGATGCGACGATAGTGGCCCGTCCATGGATTGGTTCGCTGAAAGGCTCGTAGGCGTAGTGAGCATTCTCACTGAACAGTTCGCCGATGGCCTGCGGGTCGTAGGTTTTCCAGGCGAGGACGTAGGCATCCAGCCAATGCTGGACGGTAGCTCGTTCTAGCATAAATTTCTCCTATATTGGTGGACGCGATCAATCGCGTCCCTACAAATGTGTGCCATTTTTTCATCTTGAGTTTACCGTAAAATACGATCATTTAGTGCCGTGGTTCAGGGTCTTCCGTATGTTTCCTCCACCAGCATTTCAATTTCATCAACTAGCTGATTAACTTTAGCAAACCCGTCCACATTATCCATCTCACCTGATCTTGCAAGAATTTTGTATTCATCCTGCACCGCCTCAACCAGTTGCGCTATCTCCCTTTGTTGCTCAAGGGAAACAACCTTGATGGGCAGCCGTTTCCATACGTCGGGGTAAATGCGTCCTTTGCGTGTGCCTTCATGCATATTGGCAGCAATATAGTTGCGCATAAAACGGCTATTAATGATGGCCAGTACATAGCGCAGGTCGAACTGCTCAGCGATACGAGGAAGGTCTGTAGTCCCGCTGATATGCTGCGATTTGCGCAGTACTCGTTGAATGCCCGTCTCTTGCAACACACCTGTGAGCTCCAGCACGTGCCAGGGGACGACTAGCTGTACGCTGTGGTTGGCAAATAACCCGTCGGTATCGTAATAGCCGCCCGATGTCTCTCCTAACAACAGCTTTTCAGGTGCGCGAAAAAGCGCGACATGCCTGGGGCCGCGCATGTATGGTTGGTAGCGCTCGTAGGCTACAAAGCGTTTTCGGCGAAGATAGTAGTAGTCCACGTCGTCACCGACAACGCCATCGTTGGCATATCCACCTGGATGCTGGTTCACACCGGTTGGCAATACAAAGACATCGCTCAGTGTGAAGCGTTTATGGCGTTGTCCATCGATGATCTGATCGCTGTATTCGCTGCTCTGCGCCTCAATACCAGTCCCGATATAGGCAATCGCACAGAGTGGCATGCTTCCATTTGTTATACCGGCTGCCAGCGTCGGCAGGTAGCGCCAGCGAAACACCCGCTCTGTCCCGGTCGGTTGTCGCGCTGCTGGCAGGGTTTCATACGCTGCAAGATTAGCGTGAAGATGCCTGCGCCGATTTACAACGTGCGCATCACCGGGTGGGTGATTTTCGACAAAGACAACAGTACTCTCGATGCCAATGTGCTGGAAGAGACGCAATCCGGGGAAGAAATCGATCTGTAGCAGGCTGTAGTGTTCGCAAAGCGTCTGCCGCAGCCGTTCGGCATATCCCTCGGTTTCGATACCGCTGGATACAATCAGACCCAATCGCCCACTTTCCGGGCGCATCAATTGCAGGTTACGCTCGAAGAACGGGACAAATAAGTCCCACTTCTGGTTGAGCAAGTAGTAATGACCGGAACTTACTATCTTCTGACGGTAAGGCAGATGTGAGGAACTTTCGTGCGCGCTGACATAGGGCGGATTGCCAACCAGGTAATCGAACTCGCGCAGGTCGAAACCGACCTGCTCCATGGTATGCGGATCAAGAGCATCAGTGCAGTAAATCGAGAATCTCAAGGGTGATCGCGAGGAGTCCCACTCCTTGTTCCTACAGGTCTTGTCACTATATCGATTGAACAGGAGCGGTAGGCTTTGTAGAAGCAAATTGATGGTGGCCAGGTAACAGGCAAATGGGTTGATATCAAATCCCACAATGGTGCTGGTTAAGATACGCAACGCATCATCCCGGTCGATTTCGCGCCTGGCAATCAGTCGTTGCAATATAACCTGTTTGCGCGCTGCCGCCGCTGCCAGAAACGAGCCGCTGCCACAGGCGAGATCGGCCACAGTCTTGTAGATATACTCATGATACTTCGTATAGCCATAATCGCTGTTGTCGCTATCATCCTCGATAGATGGAATACCAAGTGTATCAAGCATATAGTCTACGATTTGTGGTGGGGTATAGAATTGTCCCGTTGCGCTGCGATTGTGCTGCTCAATGAAGCCCTCATTATAGACATTTCCCAGGATATCGGCGTTCAATGCTTTGAATTTGTGGAGCTTGAGCAGGTGATAGAGTTGGAGCATGCTTTGCTCGTCGGGTATGAACCAATCGAAGCAATATGCAAAGATGGCAAATGTGGCTTGAGCGTGGTTATTCAGGATACGTTGTACTGTTTCCAGTGAGCGTGCTAGCCATGTTTTGCTTTCCAGCTCGTCTGCGGGAAATGGAGAGAGGAGACCATACTCCTCGCTGATACGCAGGAAATAGAGATGCGCAAATTGCATGTAGGCGCTTTGCAGGCAAAATTCATCCTGTGGATTATTGGGAGGATAAAGAAAGTGAGACTGCCAGGTTTGGAAAGCAGCTTGCGCTTCCTTGCCAGTTGAGCCGAAACGGGTACGAACGGCTTCATGGATCGAAGCCATAATTGGCTTGAGTTGCCATATTAGAGTTTTGGAATATTCACTCATACCACATTATACTCTCCAAACTCGTCTTGCTCGCCATTCAATCACTACACTTATCTGTGCTATAATACTGATATGGAATCGAGAATAAGCATTATTACGTTAGGTGTCAACGATCTGGACACCTCGATCAGGTTTTATCGAGATGGACTTGGACTGCCTTTGCGTGAGGGAAGTGATGAAATTGCTTTCTTTGAGCTGACAGGCACATGGTTAGCTCTCTATCCACGTGAAGCCCTGGCGGCGGATGCGCATGTTCCAGCACAAAGAGGGGGCTTTCCTGGATTTACGCTTGCTCATAACGTTCGATCCAAAGAAGAGGCCGATGGTGTTTTGCAGCAGGCACAACAGGCAGGAGCCACTATCTCTAAACCCGCTGCCGAGACTGATTGGGGCGGCTACTCGGGCTACTTTCAAGACCCGGACGGCTATCTCTGGGAAGTTGCCTGGAATCCTTTTTTCTGGATCGAATAAGATGCAATGGGTCTCCATCCTTTCCTAAGAAAATCCCTCGAGTCTGATCACCAGCAGATTGCCGATTTTCCCTCGTGCCAGGAGTATGTACTGGTAAATTCCAGCCTGCTGGGAGAAACTGAACAATTAAAAGGAGTTCTTGTGAAGAACGAACCAGTCACGACAATGGACACGCGATATAGCGAATCGGACGGAGTTGTCACGTCATGGGATGAGACGCGTCGCGTGCTCGAAACAGCCGAGCTGTTTTGGCTCTCGACGGTGCGGGCCGACGGTCGCCCTCATGTCACGCCGGTCGTTGCCGTGTGGCAAGACGGGGCCATCCACTTCAGCACTGCCGACACTGAACAGAAGGCCGTCAACCTGCGTGGGAACCCGCACGTGATTCTGACAACTGGTTGCAACCGCTGGGAGGAAGGGCTCGACATTGTGGCCGAGGGCGACGCCGTCCGGATCACCGACCAGGACCTGCTCGAACGCCTCGCTAAGGTGTGGGCTACCACGTGGGACGGACGATGGCACTACCTGGTGCGCGACGGCTACTTTTACCACTATGATGAAGATGAACACACGGTCCTCCCCGATTCGATCCTCGTGTTCTCGGTCACGCCCACCAGGGTCTTCGCGTTCGCCAAGGGCCACTTCAGCCACACACGTCACCAGTTCTGACTTCCAGCCTGAGGAGACATTATTTGGGGATGCTCAAGCGTATTCAATAATGTCCATCTCGTATCGACCACAGCTAAACCTGCTGTGATCGGGTTGCTCACACTGCCCAGATTGACAGCATGCCTATAAATTTTGAGATTCAGCAAAAATCCACCAGTGGAATCTCAAAATTTACAACAAGGCCACAAGGTCTTGGCATCTTGTCAATGCCTTTGCAGCATGATATAATCGCAACGTGCCTGCGGTTCTACAGGCTGATCGATGATCGGGTGTGGCCAAGCGGTAAGGCAGTGGTCTTTGGAACCACGATCCCAGGTTCGAATCCTGGCACCCGAGCCAGCTTGCTTCTTTAACGATTGATTCCCTGACGCTGTGAACGACAGAAAAGGTGTGCAACTTTTACTATGAAGACGTATGTGCCTGTAGTGCTGGCAGCGGGTAAGGGTACACGGATGCGTTCAACCTTGCCGAAGATGCTGCATCCACTGGCGGGGTTGCCACTAATGGCGCATGTCCTTCATGCTCTTGAGGCTGTTCCTGCTACTACTTCTTTCGCTCCTCTACATGCTACAATCAGCAATCATAGGCCCATAGTGGTTGTCGGGTATGAGGCCGAGCAGATCGAAGGCGCTTTTGGTGATCGATGTCTTTATACGCTCCAGCAAGAGCCACTGGGTACGGGCCACGCGGCGCTGGCAGCGCGAGGAGCTGTTGATGCGCTCGATCCTCTGCCGCAGACTGTGCTGGTGTGCTATGGCGATATGCCGCTCATCAGCAGCGAGGCGCTGGCGCGCGTGCTGGTTGAACACCTGGAACAGCGTGCAACGGTTACCTTCCTGACAGCTACTACCGAACAGCCTTCCGACTTCGGGCGCGTCTTGCGTGATGCGCATGGATACGCACGCGAGATTGTCGAGATGAAACGCGCCACGCGAGAACAGCAGCATATTAAGGAAGTCAATTCGGGTGTGTATTGTTTTGAACGCGAATGGCTATGGTCGGCGCTGGAAGCATTGCCGAAGAATCCAGGGGGCGAATACTATCTCACCGACCTGGTTAGCGCAGCCAGCGCGCAGGGAAGAACGATTGCCACTGTGAGCGGCTCTTTTGATGAGACCGTTGGCATCAATGATCGCGTGCAGTTGGCTGAGGCGGAACAAACGCTGCGAAGGCGCGTGCTGGAGCGTCATATGTACGCCGGTGTGACCATTCTTGATCCCGCAACCACCTATATTGACGCGGAAGTGGAAATTGGCAACGATAGTGTTATTCTTCCTGGCACGATGATTACCGGTAAAACTCGCATTGGCTCGTTCTGTCGCATTGGTCCCGGTACCACTATTGATAATTCTGTGCTTGGTGATGGCTGCATTGTGCGCAATTCCGCGTTGGAAGAAGCAACGCTCGAAGATGGGGTAAGGATGGGGCCTTTTAGCCATTGTCGTCCTGGCGCGTATCTCGCGCGCAATGTACGTATGGGCAACTTTGCGGAAGTGAAAAATTCATACGTCGGCCCCGAAACAGATATGCATCATTTTAGCTACGTGGGCGATGCCACCGTCGGTGAGGGAGTAAATATTGGTGCGGGTACCATCACCGTCAACTATGATGGTGTGCGCAAAAATCATACCACTATCGGTGATGGGGCTTCTGTCGGAAGTGATACAATGTTAGTAGCGCCCGTGACCGTTGGTGAACATGCAACTACAGGAGCTGGCGCTGTTGTGACCCGTGATGTCCCTCCCTGGTCAATCGTGGCAGGTGTGCCTGCGCGCATCCTGCGTATGAAGGAGCAGCCGGCTGGCTCCCAGGCAGAGAGTGAAACAAAGGAGTGATGGGTCTGATGGATGGCCCTGGACTGGCAGGACATATTATAGCGGCTTTGTCTATTACGCGCGCCGCAAGCGGTTTTCAAGGAGTAAACTTCGATGCAGGAGCGTGGCTACAACTCATCATTCTGATTGTAGCGTTAATCCTGTGTGGCATCGCCTCGGCTGCTGAAACTGCGCTTACCTCTGTCAGCCGCATCAAACTAAAAAATCTGGTGGCAGAAGGCGACGCGAAAGCTGCCGAGATCGAAAAGCTGCTGTCCCAGCCAAATACTTTCCTCTCAACGATCCTTGTTGTGAACAGCGTGGCAGTGATTGTGGCTTCCAGCATGGCGACCGTGTTGGCGCTGCGTTTCTCCGCGTCATACGGTGAACTCATTGCGACGATAACGATCTCACTGGTTGTGCTCATCTTCTGCGAAATTACGCCGAAAACTGCTGCTGTGCAAAATCCACTGCGCTGGGCGCGCACCATGGTTCCCCTTGTGCGAGGCACGGCCTGGCTGCTGCACCCAATCGTGGTCGCTTTGAGCAAGATAACCAACTTCCTGGTGCGTTTGATGGGCGGGCAGGTGAAACATGCTGGCCCGTTTGTGACGGAAGAAGAACTGCGTCTGCTGGTGACGGTCGGCGAAAAAGAGGGCGTGCTGGAAGAAGAAGAGACAGATATGATCCACAGCATCTTTGAGTTCGCCGATAGGACTGTGCGCGAGGTGATGGTGCCACGCATAGACATGGTGACGCTGGAGAGCGGTGATACCGTTAGCGACGCAGTGGACCTGGCTTTGGAGGCCGGCTTTTCGCGCATCCCCGTCTACGAGGAGAGCATCGATAACATTATCGGTTTGCTGTACACGAAGGACATGCTCAAGCAATTGCGCGAAGGCCATGAAAACCTGCCGGTTCGCAACCTGGTACGCCAGCCTTACTTCGTGCCTGAGACTAAAAAACTGGATGACCTGCTGCGCGAAATTCGCCAGAAGCGCGTGCATATGGTTATTCTCGTCGATGAGTATGGCTCGGTTGCCGGGCTGGTGACGATTGAAGACCTGGTCGAGGAAATCGTGGGCGATATCCGCGATGAATATGATCGCGAAGAGAACCTCTATGAAAAGGTTAACCAGTACGAGTACGTCGTTGACGCCAAAATGAGCATCGATGAATTTAATGAACTGATGGAAACGGAATTGGAGAACGAGGATTACGATACGCTGGGAGGATTTTTGTATGCCCAGCTTGATAAAATCCCGGTTGTTGACGATACCATCACTTTTAATAACCTTACCTTCACGGTTATAGCTACACGCGGAAGGCGCATCACTAAAGTCAGAGTAGAGCGGCAGCGCCAGCAGGACCAGGCAAGATCAGAACCGCTGCTGTTACATCCGCCTGACAGCGCGAAGCAAGAGAAACAAGATCAAGCGCCACCCGCGGGTGAGCAGGGTTCTCACTACGAATATCGAGGGGCATGACCGATGATGTCACCGCTTGCATCTTTGCCGCGAAGCGCGCGCATCGTGGAAGTTGGCCCGCGCGATGGCCTGCAAAACGAGAAGGCGCTGGTACCCACTGAGCAGAAAATCCGCTTTATCCAGATGCTGGCCGAGGCCGGTCTGCCGGTTGTTGAAGCCACCTCGTTTGTCAATCCACGCGCTATTCCGCAATTAAGTGATGCCGCCGGGGTAATGAGCGGCCTGGCGCGCCTTACGCATGTCGCGTACCCCGTGCTTGTCCCCAATGTGAAGGGTATGGAGCGCGCCCTGGCGGCCGGCGCGCGCGCTATCGCCGTCTTTACCGCCGCCAGTGAAAGCTTCACGCGCCATAACATCAACGCTACAATTGCTGAGAGCCTCGCCAACTTCCGCCCCGTACTCGCGATGGCGCAGCGCGAAGGCGTGCCGGTGCGCGGCTATATCTCTACCGTCTTTGGCTGTCCCTACGAAGGCCGGGTTGACGCAGGCCAGGCGCTGCGCGTGGCCCAGGACTTGCTCGAGATGGGCATCGGCGAACTCTCGCTGGGCGATACCATTGGTGTAGCAACACCCAACCAGGTGGTGGATGTAATCGATCTTTTCACCGAAGAGGGCGCGATTCCAGTCGAGCGCATTGCCGTTCACTTCCACGATACACGCGGCACCGCGCTGGCTAATGTGCTGGCAGCGTTGCAACTGGGTAT
>DATGGW010000018.1:0-5881 GCA_035308345.1 Ktedonobacteraceae bacterium
CAGCTCCCGCGCATCCGCCGCACGTGGGCGAATCATCACCAGCAAGGACATGATTAACCAATGCCTGAATACATATGGGGGCGAAATCCGGTACTGGAAACTTTGCGCTCAAACCGCCAGATCAAGCGGTTGCTGCTGGCGGAGGGACAGCGCGGCGCGCCGACCGTGGCATCCATCCTGCAAGAGGCCGGACGACGGCATATTCCCATTGAAACAGTATCTCGCCAGCGCCTCGACCAGCTCAGTCAGGGAGCTGTTCACCAGGGTTGCCTGGCCGTAGTCGAAGCGCGTAAATATGCTACCCTTGAGCAGATACTCGACAATGCCAGGCAGAAATACGAAGACCCATTCTTATTGATCCTCGATGCTATTCAGGACGTAAATAATCTCGGCTCTCTGCTGCGCAGCGCGGAGGCAGCAGGTGTCCATGGAGTCATCATTCCTTTGCACGAGGCAGCCGAAGTCAATGCAACCGTAATCAAAACCTCGGCGGGGGCAACTGAACATCTCTTGATCGCCCAGGAAACCAATCTCACCCGCACCATCGACTCTCTGAAGAAGCAGAATATCTGGGTGATTGGATTGGCCGGCGAAGCAAAAACCAACTATGACCAAGCTGATCTGATGGGTCCTCTCGCGCTGGTAGTGGGAAACGAGGGCAAAGGTATCAGCCGCCTGGTGCGCGAACACTGCGACCTGTTAATCAAACTCCCCATGTACGGTACGGTCAATTCGCTGAACGCGGCGGTAGCTGGCAGCATCGCGCTGTACGAGGCTTTACGGCAAAGGAATAATAAAAAAGCATAGCTTATCGGGCGCATGTATGTTAGAATGGAAGCTGCACAGGGGGAACTGACTGGAAATGTATATACATCGATATATGGGAAGTAGTTAATCGTACCGGTAACTAACGGGTATAGAGGATAAGGGCATGCGCCGACTGAATACCTGGCCGCGTTCATTGCTCATGCTGCCACTGGCCATACGTGTGGCTATTGTCGGAGGAAGCATCATCCTTGCGTTACTTGTCTATATGCTGAGCTTTTCCACGATTCATAACGGCTACATTTTAGGTATTCCCACAATTCTGGCAACATGGATTTTCAAGAAAAAAGGGTTATTCATTTTCATTGGCATATGTTTTCCCCTGCTGCTGATCTATCAAGCTATTCGCCTGCACGGCCTGCTCTGGCCATTACCATTCACTCTTTCCTTGATCGGCGGCTTCATTTTGCTTATAATCTTCGGCTTCATCATCGTCGCGCTGCGCGAAATGCTGGATGACTCGGAGGACGCGCGTCTGAAAGCCGAGGAAGCAAAGCAACAGACCGCCATTGCCTACGAACAACAACGACAGTTGAACGAGCTAAAGAACCAGTTCATCTTGAATGCAAATCACGAACTGCGCTCCCCCTTAACTGTCATTTCCGGCTATCTCGCGCTCTTGCTGGATAAACAAAAGCTACTTGATCGCGAGGAGCAGGAACGCTATCTCAAGAGCGCCATGCGCAGTTGCAAGGAACTCCAGACGTTGACCAATGATGTGCTGGGTACCATGATGCTGAGCGAGAACAAAGAATTACTCAATATCGAGAATATTCCCATTGCGCCCATCGCTCGCGAAGTAGTAGAGCAGTTCCAGTCTACATGGGACCAGGATCGCCGCACCCACCTGGATATCGCGGAGCAGATCACCGTCAGGGGCAATTCCCAGTGCATCCGGCACGTGCTGCGCAACTTACTCTCGAACGCCTACAAATATTCCTCGCCCGATAAGCCGGTCATTATCAGCGCGACGGCAAGCCTGGCATCTAATTCAGAGGTGAGCATCAGTGTTAAAGATGAGGGACCCGGAATCCCACCCGACCAGATACCCCTGCTGTTTAGTCAGTTCGTGCGCCTTCCGCGCGACCTGGCAGGATCTGTGCGCGGCTCCGGCCTGGGGTTATACATCAGCAAAAACCTCGTCGAGGCGATGGGGGGACATATCTGGGTCGAAAGCGCTGGCATAGCAGGCGAGGGCAGTCGCTTCTGCTTCACGCTACCACTTGCGGTTCACGTAAACCTCTAAATCGACAGCTTCTTAAAAACCGGCTCCGGCACACTCTTCACAACCAGCATTATCGGACGCCAGAACCAGGGCAGGTAAACCACCTCTTTGCCCTTGACCATGGCATGATAGATGCCCTCACCCACCTTGCGCGGGCTGGCAAACAGCAGTCCCTTGCGCACTGAGGCGGTCATCGGCGTATCGACGAAGCCTGGCTTTATCGTGACTACAGCCACGCCAGACTTCGCCAGGCGGTTGCGCAGGCCCTGCAAGAAAACCGTCACCGCGCCCTTGGCCGCGCCATACACGTAATTCGATCCGCGCCCGCGATCACCCGCTACCGAAGAAATCACCGCGATACAGCCACGTTTGCGCGGCTCGAAGTAATTTGCCAATAGCGTCAAGAGAGAGATCACGCTGGTACAATTGGTGGTAAATTCTGCCAGCATTTTAGCAACATTCTCCTGAGATAGGCGTTGATCCCCCAGCGTGCCATGCGCGATCAACGCCATATCGAGTCCGTCCAGCGTGTCAACGGCTGCCTGGATCATCTGCTGGTGCTGCTCCAGTTCACTCAAGTCGATCGTGCAGGTTTCAGCGCGTCTCGCGCCGCGCACCTTGAGATCGTTTTGCACAGCTTCGAGCTTTTCACCTGAACGCCCAACCAAAAAAAGTTCCGCGCCATCCCTGGCAAAATATTTAGCCGTTTCATGGGCAATGGCTGAGGTTGCTCCTATAATCAAAATCTTCATCTTTTCACCAATTCTCGTTATTTGAGTTCCCATTGACAAGGCGACCCTCGCGATCGCCCTGGCAGTCAACATTGTTGGTCACGCGCCGCCAGAAGCTTGAAGAAAATTTGGGATCGATATAGGCCGAAAACTCTTTCCAACGAGGGAAAAACGCCTGGAAGCTTTGCGCGCTCATACGGGCATCTTTGGCGGGATAGACAGCCCCGCCACTTTGCAAAACGATATTATCCAGGTCGTCTAAAAGCCGCAGCGTCTTCGGGCCACCGTAGGCGAAGTCAAGCGCCAATGTAAGGCCGGGCCGTGGAAAAGAGAGCATGCCGGGCGAGGGAATGTCGCCAAATTTTTTCAGTACGGTTAGAAATGAACCTTCGCCTGAACACCGGATGCGTTCCAGTATTTCATACATAGCGCCATGTCCGTCTTCAAATGGCACGACAAACTGGTACTGCAAAAAACCCCGCTTGCCATACATGCGATACCAGTTGTGAATAGAGTCGAGTGGGTAGAAGAAAGGGTCATACGGGACAACTTTATGCATATGTTTCGGTAACTGCGCGTGATAGTACAATTCGTTGAAAGCTTTGACGGTCAGCGAGTTCAATACAAAGCGGGGGAAATCGATGGGTACAGCCAGGGACAGTCGTTTCTTGACCAGTTTCTCTGCTAACTGCTGTGACTGGTTGTGATTGCCGCGCATGAAGATACCCCGGCACAGCTTCTCACCGCCGATCAAAATATCCACCCAGGACATAGTATACTCGTAATCCGCATCGGACGCGGCAGATATCTCGAAAAACTCATCGAGCGAGGCAAAGCGGATGTGATCCATATCAATGTAGGGATTGACAATCGGCTTCAGACGAAACTCTGCCCATAAGATGAGGCCCGTGAGACCCAGCCCACCGATGGTGGCGCGGAAGAGTTCGCTATTTTGCTCCGACGAACAAAGCAGGCGTTCGCCATTCGAGCGCATTAGCTCAAAACAAGTGACATGACAACCGAAAGTGCCGCCCCGGTGATGATTCTTGCCATGGATATCGTTGGCGATCGCGCCGCCAACCGAGACGAACTTAGTACCAGGCGTGACCGGCAAAAACCAGCCGCGCGGTACCATCACTTCCAGAATTTCGGCCAGCGAGACCCCGGACTCGCAGCGCAGTAAGCCCGTCTCTTCATCGAAGGCCATGAAGCGCTGCAGGTGGCTGACATCGAGCGCAACTCCTCCGGCGTTGAGGCAACTATCGCCATAGCTGCGCCCATAGGCAAAGGGCAGCGCGCTTTCCTCCAATTGCGCGATATCGGGTAGTTCATTGCGCCAGTAAATCGATAGCGCCTGGCTATGTTTGACCTTTGGATAGCGTCCCCACGAGTGAGGCTGTTTTATATTTTTCTGAACATTCATTATGAGACCGTACCTCGTTGACAAAATTGCCGCCATTAACCATCCCGCCTGATAGTTGACACATGTTATAACGTAGGATGAGAAGCCATTGCCACGTAATAGCTGAAAGGGTGATAGCATAGTATGCGCGTAGTCATCTTCGCGGGCGGTACGTACCAGGCAGGGAAAGCAGCAGAAAAAGCCATCGCCGGCGCCGGTATGATGATCGCTGCGGATAAGGGGGCGGAGATTGCGCTGCGCCTGGGCTACATTCCTGCCATAGTTGTTGGCGATCTTGATTCACTGGACAGGCAGCTTGTTGAGCAGTTGCGCGCACAAGGGAGTCGCATTATTACCGCCGCAGTCGAGAAGGATGAGACGGACACCGAACTGGCTGTGCAGACCGCGTTGGAACAGGGCGCGACTGAGATCGTCCTGCTCGGCGCATTGGGTGGTGAACGCTTCGATCACACTATCGCCAACGTGTTATTGTTGGCCGGTTTCGACAGCGTGCCAATCAGCATCATCGATGGCCCAACAACATGCTGGCTGATGCGCGGGCCTGGCAGCGCTACAATCGATGGGCAAGTCGGCGACCTGCTTTCACTCTTTCCCCTGGCCGGTGATGCCGCCGGAGTGCGCACAGAGGGACTTTATTATCCTCTGCGCGGCGAAATCCTGCGCTTCGGCAAGCCGCGGGGCGCGAGCAACATGCTTACCGGGGAACAGGCCCAGGTTTCGTTGGTGAGTGGAATGCTGCTCTTGATCCATACCAGCCATTTGTAGGAACACAAGACATGAGGGTGAGGGCGGTCGCCTGTTGTCCTACGGTAAAAATTCATCCGTCCACAATGCATCGAAATTCATACTATGGACGGGTTTATTATTCGCGTCCAGGATACCGTTAGAGTTGAGAATGAACTGTGGGTAGGCGTGCCAGGGCGCGGCGTCCTGCCAGCCCCATTGGCGACCGGGATCGGCATAACGCGGACTGAGAAATGCCTGGCTGGCATACACCAGGCCAGTATCGGGGAAGGTGCCGGGATTATCATGGTTCGCCCGGTCGATCAACATCTGCGCTGCTTGCTGCGAATGCGCCCGGGCATATTCGTAGCCGCAGGAGGTTGCCAGCATGAAGCGTTTCAACAGATCGGGCCTCTGCTTGATCTCGGCAGGGCTGGTGATGATATTCGGCGTATAGTAGTCGGCAACGCCATAGTTGGTGATGGGGAAGACATTCAACTTCACGCCAGAGCGCTGCGCCTGGATGACTTCCCAGCCCTCGAAGACCCACACAAAATCGACGCGATGCGCTTCTAACGCCTGCATCGCGTCAATGCTCAGGGTCACATTGGTAAATTGGCCTGTGCCGCCGTCATCGCGGATAATCTCACCCACCACCGGCGATTCGTAGGGTGCGCCGAAACCACCGTAGATTTTGCCATCAAAATCTCGCGGGCGCGTCAGCCCGGAGCTGGCCAGAGAGACGAGCGCCGAGGTGTTATGCTGGATAATGGCAGCAATCGAAACCACAGGCTGACCCACGGCGGCATCCGTCACGATACCCTCAGTCGCGCTAATCCCCACATCGGCCTTGCCGGAAGCGACCAGTACGTCCGGGGAAACGCTGGCGGAATAGGGCAACAGGCGCAGATCTATGCCCTCGGCGCGATACCAGTTTTGCGCCAGCGCGACATA